>CAXNGE010000036.1:0-5450 GCA_964201935.1 Alphaproteobacteria bacterium
GAGCCAACTACACAATCGACAACGTCGGATACTTCCTCCCAAAAAAAACGATGACTGAAAAACTTTCTGCTGGAGAGGTCGGATTTATAACCGCCAGCATCAAAGACATCTCTGACTGTCAAGTTGGAGACACAATAACAGATGACAAAAACCCGTGTGATGTTGCGCTGAAAGGATTCAAACCTTCTGTCCAAGTTGTTTTCTGTGGAATCTTCCCGGTCGATGCCTCTGAGTTCGAAAAACTTAAGGATAGCCTATCTAAGTTATATCTGAATGATTCGAGCTTCAGTTATGAGATGGAAACATCGGCAGCCTTGGGCTTCGGATTCAGATGTGGATTCTTGGGACTTCTTCATCTGGAAATTATCCAGGAAAGATTGGACAGAGAATTCAATATCGATATAATTATGACAGCTCCAAGCGTTATCTATAAGATCTATATGACGAATGGAGAACTGATAGAGCTTCATAATCCTGCGGAGATGCCAGATGTCGTGAAAATAGACAGAATGGAAGAACCGTGGATTAAGGCAACTGTGATTGTTCCAGAAAGCTATCTTGGGAATGTTCTGGCTTTATGCGAGGATAAAAGAGGTGAACAAATCGACATTCACTTCATAGGAGACAGAGCCGTTGTTCAATATAATCTCCCTCTGAATGAAATCGTTTTTGACTTCTATGACAGATTGAAATCAGCAACTAAAGGATATGCCTCTTTCGATTATGAGATGACTGAATATAGAGAAGGAGATCTCGTTAAGGTCTCAATACTCGTTAACACAGAACCTGTCGACGCTCTTTCAATGATTGTCCATAGAAGCAAATCTGACAGGAGAGGCAGGGCTCTCTGCGAGAAACTTAAGGAACTCATCCCGAAACAGCTCTTTAAGATAGCAATTCAAGCAGCAATCGGAGGCAAAGTTATCGCAAGAGAAACTGTCTCGGCCTATAGAAAAGATGTCCTTGCGAAATGCTATGGCGGAGACGTCTCAAGAAAGCGCAAGCTGTTGGATAAGCAAAAGGAAGGTAAGAAGAGGATGAGGCAGTTCGGAAATGTCGAAATTCCACAGAAGGCATTCATTGCAGCTCTGAAAATCTCAGATGATTAAAAAGTTTTTCAAAACAATCTTATTGATCGACATCTTTAAGGCTCTTTTATTGGGTCTTAAAGTGTCCTTCAAAAAACCGGTGACAAGAAACTTGAATGAAATCAAAAGATCAAAAAACTTCAGGAGACACTTTTCGATAGATGATGAGAAATGTATCGCCTGCAAGATTTGCATGCAAATTTGCCCGTGCGAAGCCATCGAGATTATCGACTGCAAAGAATATAAACATGACGAGCTCAGATGCTCGTATTGCGGCCTCTGCCAGAAGGCCTGCCCTAAGCAGGCGATAGAGTTTAAGAGTGATAAGGAGTAACTTCATGAACATAAGAAATTTCAATGATCTAAAGCAATATGTGTCCGAAAACAAAGATGTCAAAAGATGCATGGTTAGATGTGATTTAAATCTGCCGTCGGACATAGAAGATCTAACGAGGATTCATTCAATCAAAGACACTGTGCATGAGCTGTTAAGCCTCGGCTTGGATGTCATTTTGATTTCCCATTATAAACGTCCAAAATTAGAGGACGTCATTGATCCAAAATACTCCCTAAAAAACATTGTCGAAAAAGTATCGAATGTGTTGCAGATCGATGTGTCATTCGTGAAATATTCTGTGTTTGACATACAGCCAAGCGATATAACTTCTAAGGTAACGTTGTTCGAAAATTTGCGGTTCTATGAGGGTGAGACAAAAAATGACGAAGAGCTCGCAAGGAGACTGGCAAAATTTGCCGATATATATATTAATGATGCTTTTTCTGTTTCTCATAGGGCTCATGCTTCCGTTTCTAAGATCACTGAGTTCCTGCCTTCGTTTGCGGGGCTTTCGCTAGAGAGAGAAATTAATGGAATCACAAAGGTTACAAACAATATCGAGAAACCATTTACTGCGATCATTGGCGGCTCGAAAGTTTCCTCTAAAATCGGAGTTTTGAATCATATCTCCAAGACTGCTAATTATTTGATCATAACTGGGGCGATGGCAAACACATTCTTGGCATCTCAAGGCGTGGATCTTCAGAATTCTTTGGTTGAACCAGACCAATTTAATCTCTGTCGCGAAATATTGCAGAATTCCAAGGCCGAGATAATATTGCCAGTTGATTTTATAGCGTCCAATAGCATAAGCGTTGATGGCTCTAACTATAGCCTAGACAAAATTCCAGATGGCTTTTCATGTTTTGATATCGGAGAAAAATCCACGGCAAATGTGGTTGAAATTCTTGGTAAAACCAGGACTCTGCTTTGGAATGGAGCCACAGGAGCCTTTGAGTTTGCTAATTTTAATAGGTCTTCAAACATAATATCAGAAGCTATAGCGGAAAAAACGAAGGCAAAAGATATGATCTCTGTCGTTGGGGGAGGGGAGACCGTTGCTTCTATCGGAGGTTACAAAAATGACATGACTTTCGTTTCAACGGCGGGAGGGGCCTTCCTTGAATTCGTTACTGGCGATGAACTCCCCGGAATAATCTGCCTAAGCCTCGTGAGTAAGAATTGATAACCGCAAGGAAGTGTGGTATAAGTTCATTATTTCGAAGTAAAAAGACGAACGCCACATATGAAGCCTGAGAAAAACGAAGAACATCACCTTATGGCGCGCTATGATTCTCAAGACTTTATTGACTCTTTAAAGCAGAGCAATTGTGAGGCTGTCATTCTCTCTAAATTTAATAGCAAAAACAGTAGGGTTTAGAATATGACCTTTGCAAGGAGAAAAATTTGATTAAAAGATTCTTCAATTCTCCAAATTCGATAAATTTACAATTCGTTGTTCCTTTGATTTCGCTCAAGTGATCTTTTACTCACTAGACCCAATTTCATAAAAAAATATTTGCAATTTTCAAATGATATGATATTATATTAGCAGACGTTGAGGTTGAGTGCTAATGCCAGGACTCGATCTCGTGAATTTTCAGAAACAATAAGGAGGAATATATTATGGCAAAAGTAATAGGAATAGATCTCGGAACAACGAACTCATGTGTCGCGGTTATGGATGGTCAAACGGGAAAGGTTATTGAAAACCTCGAAGGGGCAAGAACAACTCCATCGATGGTGGCCTTCTTGGAGAATGGCGAGAAACTCGTCGGACAGCCAGCGAAACGCCAGGCTGTCACGAACCATGAGAACACGTTGTCTGCGATAAAGAGGCTCATCGGTCGCAAGTTTGATGATCCAATGACAAAGAAGGACATGGAGCTTGTTCCATATAAAATTGTTAAGTCATCTTCTGGAGATGCTTGGGTTAATACTAGGGGAACCGATTATAGCCCGAGTCAAGTCAGCGCCTTTATCCTGCAGAAGATGAAGGAAATCGCGGAGGCTCATCTGGGAGAGAAGGTCACGCAGGCCGTCATTACAGTGCCTGCATATTTCAACGACTCTCAAAGACAGGCGACGAAAGACGCTGGGAAGATAGCAGGCCTTGAAGTCCTTAGAATCATCAATGAACCAACGGCTGCGGCTCTAGCCTATGGAATGGATAAGAAAAAGGCAGGGTCGATTGTTGTCTATGATCTCGGAGGTGGAACGTTCGATGTTTCTATCCTCGAAATAGGAGATGGAGTCTTTGAAGTTAAGGCCACGAATGGAGATACTTTCCTCGGAGGAGAAGACTTTGACGCTAGAATTATCGATTATGTCGCAGAGGAGTTTAGGAAAGAATCTGGGATCGATCTGAAGAAAGATAATATGGCTCTGCAGAGATTAAAGGAAGCTGCGGAAAAAGCAAAGATCGAACTTTCGTCAGCAATGCAGACGGACATAAATCTTCCGTTCATAACGGCCGATGCCTCAGGGCCAAAGCACTTGAATGTCAAACTAACAAGATCAAAATTCGAGTCTTTGGTTGATGATCTGATCGAGAGAACAATGGCTCCTTGCAGAACAGCCTTGAAAGATGCTGGGCTTTCTCAAAGCGATATAACAGATGTTATCTTGGTTGGTGGGATGACTCGTATGCCGAAGGTTATCGAGAAGGTCAAGAGTTTCTTTGGAAAAGAGCCAAACAGAGGAGTTAATCCTGATGAAGTCGTTGCTATTGGAGCGGCAATTCAAGGGGGAGTCCTAAAGGGAGAAGTTAAGGATGTCTTGCTTTTAGATGTCACGCCTCTCTCTCTTGGAATCGAGACTCTTGGAGGGATTTTCACGAGGCTCATTGAAAAGAACACCACAATTCCAACGAAGAAGAGCCAGGTGTTCTCGACGGCTGAGGACAATCAAACGGCTGTGACAATTAGAGTCTTCCAAGGAGAACGCGAGATAGCTGCGCAAAACAAATTGCTCGGCCAGTTTGATTTAGTTGGGATTCCATCGGCAAGACGTGGGATGCCTCAGATTGAGGTGACCTTTGATATCGATGCCAATGGAATGGTCAGTGTCTCTGCAAAGGACAAGGCAACTGGCAAGGAGCAACAGATTAGGATCCAAGCGTCCGGAGGCTTAACAGATGCTGAAATTCAGCAGATGTTGAAGGATGCAGAGGCCAACGCCGAGGCTGATGCCAAGAGGAGAGATCTCATTGAAGAAAAGAACAAGGCAGAGGCTTTGATCGCTTCTTCAGAGAAAGGTCTGGCTGATTATGGAGATAAGATCTCTGCTGAGGAAAAGGCAAAGATTGAATCTGATATTGCTGCTCTCAAGGAAGCTTGCAATGGAGAGGACAAGGACGACATCCAGAAGAAGGCGAACGATCTCGTTCAATCTTCCATGAAAATTGGAGATATGATGTATAAGGACATGCAAGCCAATCAGCAACAGCAACCTGAAGGCGGTGAAGCAAAGAAAGATGAGACAGTCGACGCCGAATACACAGACTTGAATAAGGATAAGTAACTTTCAATTATGGGGGCTCTGACATGGGGCCTCCTTTTTAAAATTGTCTATCCTTAAATTTTATGATACAGTATATTATATATAAATCTTTTTGATGCGAAAAATGAATAAGTTTGCAAAATTAGGAGTATACTCCTTATTACTAGCTGCTTCTTCTTTTGATGTTGGCTCTACAGAAACTAGTTGGCAAATCGGCGGCCTAATGCATTTCGAAGAACAAAGCGGCAGTGATTATGTCGGCACAATTGAACTGAATGAAATTATAAGAGAAGTCATTAGAAAACATTTTGATATAGCGACAGACAATTGCATGAAAAATGCTAAACCACTAATAAAAAAAGAAGGCAATGATTTTATAATAACGCACAGAGAACAAAGCAGTGAGCCAGGTGTTGGCGAAGAAATGCATGCAACTTTGTTTTACACCAAGAAACGATGCTATACTCAATCCGAAGATTGGCATGAAACGCTAAAAGACAATGCTGAAAATCTTGCAGAGGTTG
>CAXNGE010000037.1:0-5335 GCA_964201935.1 Alphaproteobacteria bacterium
TAATCTTTCTCATTATAAACCCTCCTAAAATTTAAAACATAAGCGAGCAAAAGACTCGCGCATAATATTAAGTCTAATGCAAAAAGGTTAAAAAAGAGTTAAAAAATGAAATGACAAAGTTTTTGCGTCTTCTTATTAAGAACTTGCACTTATTTCTGTGTTATGCAAAATATCATCACAGTTATAACATTTCTCGGCATCCAACTTCCTCTGATATGTAAATAGACTGCGAACAACGTGCTTAACATAGATTCTGGTTTCTTTTATTGGGATAAGCTCCATTATATCTAGATAATTTAGTTTTTTAAGATTTTTAATGCTCTTTAGGAATTTGGAGACATTCCCCTCCCCGCAATTGTATGCCGCTATTACATAGATTATGTTTCTTTTATATTTTTTCAGTAATCTATTTAACATTGCAGATCCTATTGTTATATTTTTTTGTCTATCAAAAAGTGATACATCTTTCCCAACATAAAATTTTATAAATTTAGATTCATGAGTAGCCGTTGATGGCATAACTTGCATGAGACCTATGGCTCCAACCTTGCTCTTGGCGTCCTGCTTGAAGTTGCTTTCTCTGTGAATTATCGAATGAACAAGACTTATAAAGCAAGGATCTGGATTGATTTTCTTGACGTTTTTTAAATCACTCTCATCCAGAAATTTATAGGCTTTTTCATTGTTAAAATATTTTTGTTTATTCGATGCCGCTGAAACGAGGCATCTTATTTCGTCATTCGAGGAGGCGAGCTCCATCAGCAGAAGTTCTTCTTGAGGATCCTCTATCTCGTCCATTAATTGCCCATAAAGAGCCTCCGTGAACTCAGGATCTTTCTCACCGCCAATTTTGGAGAGAATTGTTAGAACCTGTATCAATTCTCTGTTGTAAAATATCAACTCAGTATCAGATGGCACAGTATCTGTCAGCCCGAGATAAAAATGCTCGACAAGAGAGAAATTTTTCTTTGAAGTGTCCAAAAGCTTGTCGTACGCAAGATATCCATAAAACGTGTCGAAATGAGCGCAGGCTTTTTTATACCAATCCATCGCGAGAAGGACATCTTTTTTCTCCTTGAGGACTTCCGCCTCCCAGAAGGCATTTTTGGCAAGAGCCACCGCTTTTTTAGAATTGTTATATGCATTTTCAAAATGAACAACTGCAACATCAAGCTTCTTCAAGAATCTGTATGCTATAAATCCAAGAAGCCATTCGGATTTCGCATAAAAATTTTGCTCATTTTTTTTGGATTTATTCAGCTTACAAAGTTTCAGAACCTTGTATGCCAACGCCGGATCTCCAGAGCGCAGAATATTGCATGCCACCCTTCTTCTAAGCTCGAAAAAATCGTCAGAATATTTTTCTTCGTTATCGTTGTTCATAATTAAAATCTTCGCGGCTTTTTTATCGCCCTTATTATTTATTAGTGTCCTGATGATATGGAGCCTTGACTCGATGTCTTTTAAGTCGCTCTCCTTATAATGCCCGGCATCTATCCTGATAAATTTCTTGAGATACTCCTCTATATAATCAGAAATTTCCTTTGTGGAAATGGATTTCATTGCCTCCAGTTGGGGATATTGCTTGGCGTCTATAAGGTGTCTAACCTTTTCAGCATCATCTATCGGAGAAATATATTCAGCAAACATCTTTCTGAATTTCTTCGTGAACTCTGGAGATAAATTTTGAAAGACCCAAGTTTGTTTTATGTATTTTCCTGCCAGCTGTTTGTCAAACTTCAAGAGAATCGCGATGTACGCTAATATTCCATTACGAGTCTTCGGAGGATATCTTTGAAACCATTTTAAAATAATCGGCTCTGGAGATTCTGCATCGATAGCCTCCTCCGCCTTCAGGGAGCAACTCTCAAACAATGGCCAATGAGGATTATTGTAAAAAAACGCAACGGTATCTTTGTATTTTTTTGGGTTTTTTACAACGGCCTTCCATTTTTCATATTTTTCTATTTTCTGTTTTTCGAAGTTTGTGAGCTTTACGGCCGAATTTGCATCGAAAGCAAAAAGTAGCCCGAAAATTGCTGCTATTGTTGAGTTTTGTTTGAGAAGCTTATACAATATCCCAAGTAACACTTTTCGCGTGATAAAAAAACAATGTTCTCAGGTTCTATGGTCGCACTTGTAACTCCATTCCGCAATAGTCTTATTGATTATAACGACTTAAAAAAACTGATAGATTATCAGATAGAGAGCGGCACGGACGGAATCATTGTTTGCGGCTCAACGGGAGAAGGGCTTTTTCTAACAACTGAGGAACGTGAAGAAATAATCAAAAAGTCTTTGGAGTTTGCTGATAAGAGAGTGCCAATAATTGCTGGGTGCAGCTCTCATTCAACGACAGAAGCAACAGCCTTAACGAAACAAGCAGAGCTTCTTGGATCAGATGGAGTGTTGGTGATAGTCCCTTATTACGTCAAACCAACCCAGGAAGGAATTATAAATCATTTTGAGTTCATTCGAGAAAACTCTAATATTCCTATAATATTATATAACAATCCTGGAAGATGCGCTGTTAATGCCAGCATAGAAACTATCGTTGAACTCTATGAAAAGAAGATCATCGTTGCTATTAAGGACTCTGATCCAAACATAACGAGGGCAACATTTATCAAGAAAAAAGCTCCAGGGCTGACTTTATTATCGGGAGATGACGCGACCTATGCGGGATATCTTGCCTCCGGAGGAGATGGATGTATCTCTGTAACAGCCAACATAGAGCCTCGCCTCCTTAAAAACATGCTCAATGCATGGCAGGCAAGGGACACCGAGACATTCAAGAGAATTAATGAAAAACTCGCGCCGCTAACAGACGTTTTATTTGTCGAATCCAATCCAATTCCTGTGAAATATATTCTCTCTCAAAAAGGCTTGATCGAAAACGAACTGAGAGCTCCATTAACAAAGGCCAGCGACAAAGCAGCTCTTAAAATTAATGAAGTTCTCGCTGGATTTTAAGCTCAAAACAGTTGCCAATAGTCACAATTAGGCAGCCCCAAGAGCATTAAATTTATCTTGCATTTTATGGGCGTTATTTTGTTTTGACAACATCTGTTTTTTCGTGCGATCCTAAACTTAAGCCATTCCATGTGTTCTATCATGGAATTTATATCAACCCCAACAGATCGACGGAAGTTCCTCTGTTTTTCCTTTGATAACGCTCTTTTGAAGCTAATTTTGGAAGCTCTTAAAAAGTACGTAGGCCTAGCAAACTTAGTCAGCTTTATGCCATGTTAAGTCCCGAAAAAATTAGTAGAGATTGAGAGTTCCGATTGAAAATCAAGTAGTCCGTTCCAATAAGGCAGGAGTCTAGCGCTTCTTTTGGAATCTGTTGCAGGCCCTTCGAAGAGGAGGTGCATTTTTAATATTTCCGAGCACGTATGCTCGAGAAGCCTATAGCGCGGCACAAATTTATGAATTAGAATGAAGTCCCTCACCGTAAAGTCGCAAGGGGGAACCTATAATAAGTTTGGAAGACAATTTAAAAAACTTACGACGCAGTAACAGCTTCGCATCAATTAACTTTGGTTTAATATAATCCGAAGTTATTTTGCTTGGCGGCCTCATAAAATGCTATCGCCGCTGAGGCAGAAACATTCAGAGTCGGAAATTGTGGATTTGTTGGAAGCTTCACAACGAAATCTGATTTTTCTTTTTGAAGGCGCCTTATTCCAGAACCTTCTGCTCCAAACACTAAGCAGATTTTGCCTTTTAAGTCTATTTCGTAAATAAACTTTTCGCCGCGCTCACAAAATGAAACCACCCAAAAACCGTATGATTGTATTTTCTCAATCGCCTGTGCTAGATTTTTTACGATAAAGATCGACACGTGCTCAAGTCCTCCAGAGGCTGTTTTTGCAACGGTTCCTGTTATCTTGCAGGAAGATTTATCAGAAAGAATTATGCCACTTATTCCAAGAGTTGCCGCCGTTCTGATAATTGCTCCGAGATTCTGTGGATCCGTGACATTGTCAAGAATAGCAATTATACAGTTCTTTGGAGCTGACGCAAGGTCCGTTATGTCAGATTCTGCTTTGTCAGAAACTTCCATTGCGACCCCTTGGTGAACCGCATTCTTCGGCAAAAGCTTTTGGAATTCAAACTCGCTAACGCTAGTTATCTTCCTATCGTCGAGCCCAGACAAGAACTCAGGAAGTTGTTTGTTGTTCAGAACATAAACCTTGCTGATATCATTCTTCCCTGATAGGACCGCATTTTTGCAGGCATGAAGCCCATATATCAACACTTTCTATTTCGCCTTTTTTGGAGATATTGTTTGCGGAGACATTCTGTTTAGCAAGTCGCTTGCATAATTTGCCCACTGTGTTTTTTGAAACTTCGTTTGCAAAATTTTATTAACAAGTCTTGCTTCATCAAACATTCCCATCGCGACATAACACTCAACCAATCTGTGAAATGCTTCTGGCGCATGATCCGTATCAGAATAAAAATCGGCGACCGTGTTTAATCTTCCAACTGCCGCTGCATAATTATTTTTAGACTGATAGTATCTTGCAACATAAACTTCTCTGCCAGCGATATGTTGTCTGGCTTTTTTGATAATGACTTCAGCTTCTTTCAGATATTTTGAATCCGGATATCTGTTTGCTAATTCAGAGAGATACGCTAGGGATTTTGCTGTGACTTCCTGATCTCTTTCGATTATCGGCATCTGCTCAAAGTTTATTTTCCCAAGCATATATAGTGCATATGGAACTTTCTCGTGAGTCGGATGCGTTTTTACGAATATTTCAAAGGCAGTTACTGATTCGTCATATTTCTTGAGTTTATAATAACCTTCGCCTTCATATATCTGAGCCTCTGGGATGAGTTTTGAGTAAGGATACAACTTCTCAAATTCACCAAAGATTTCGACGGCATCTTGATAGTTGTTGGAATCAACTGCCATTTTGCCTTCCTTGAAAATTTCATCTGGATTTTTATTTTCAAACTTTTTCAGATCAAGATCTTTGGAGCATCCAGCCAACAAAAGCACAAAACAAAACAAAAGTGATTTCTTCATTATCATCTTCTCAAAAAGTCAGAGTTATATACGGCAATTCTAACGCATTTTGAAGAATTTATAAAGCTCCTTGTGTTGTTTCCCGTCAAGAATTTTGAGAGGCGCTAAGATGTTTTTTTAATGATGTCTACCAAACTGACTGCAGATGCTGCAATTTCGTAATCGCCATCATGGAACAGTTCTTTTATTGGACATCTGTAAAATTCCATATTGATTTTTATCATTGCTGTGTTATAAAATAACTAAGTCTGGTGTAGGCAAAAGTATCAAACGGCGGAGTAGCTCAGTTGGTTAGAG
>CAXNGE010000038.1:0-5242 GCA_964201935.1 Alphaproteobacteria bacterium
TGGGTTGTATGCTCGCTATGTGAGATATTTCGATCTCTGTTCTGTCTATGAGCCTCTTCACGAACAAAAAGACAGCAGTTAACACACCGATCTCAACGGCCACCGTTATGTCAACGAGAACGGTCAAAACCAAGGTCACTAAGAACACAGCGACGTCGCTCTTCGAGGAGTGAAAGATATAAAGGCTCTGTTTAAATCCTATCATATGCCAGGCGATTGTAATCAGCATCCCTGCCAAACAGGCTATTGGAATAAACCTCATATAACCGAGGAGGAAAAGCATAAACGAGCAAACGAAAAGTGATTGAAAAACTCCAGCGAGTGGAGAAATTGCTCCAGCCTTAATATTTGCCGCCGTTCTAGCGAGGGCTCCCGTCGCAGGCAATCCTCCAAAGAGAGACGAGGCTATATTTGCAAGTCCCTGTCCTATGAGTTCGCTATCTGATTTATGTTTCGTTGAGGTGAGACTATCGGCAATTGTGCAGGATAATAAGGACTCAATCCCAGAGAGGAATGCTATCGTGATCGCTGAAGGAAAGAGAGTTCTTATAAGTTCATACGAGACATTCGGAAATGCGAATGAAAATCCTGTCCATTTAAGTCCTGTGAATCTCGAGCCTATTGTTTCGAAACTGTCCTTAAATAGAAAAATTGCTGCAACCCCTATAAATAGAGCTATCAAAAACCTTGGATATGAAGATTTATATTTCTGCAATAGGAAAATGGCCGAGGCAACGATAGTTCCAAGGACAACGGCATATAAAGAGACGTTAGATGTGTTGTGCAATATAAAGGAAATCCTACTGATAAAATCTCCTGCCCCATCTGGGATCTGAATTCCGAAAAAGTCTCTGAGCTGAGTTGAGAGTATGACGATTCCAATGCCTGCTGTGAAACCAGCTGTGACCGTGTATGGGATATATTGAATTATCTTACCAATACCTAGGAATCCTGCGATAACAAGAATGATTCCCGCCATGATTGTCGCAACCAAGAGCCCATCATATCCATGAGTCTGGATAATATTGAAGATAATAATAACGAATGCTCCGGTTGGACCACTTATTTGATATTTGCATCCTCCAAAAATAGAGCCAAAAAATCCTGCAACAACGGAGGTTATGAGCCCTTTGTCAGGAGACGCTCCTGAGGCAATGGCAAGCGCCATGGCTAACGGAAATGAGACAATGGCAACGATAAGACCTGCATATATATCTTTATACAGGCTATGAAAAGAATACCCTCCCTTAAATATGGAAAAAATCTCTGGAGCAATATTTTGGAAATATTGAGTTAATCGTCTCGTGTTCATTTTGAAATATTAGGCAACAACAGCTTGTGTCTTTATTATAACACGATGTGCAACCTAATTCATGGATTTTTTTGCTAATTTTTGCTATCATTGACCTGTTCGTTTTTAGAGTCCTGGCTATTTTGCATGATAAAGGTTTCAAAGATCATTAGAGATGTTATAGGATCGTGTCCTAACAGTAAGACTCTTTTCCTCGCCTCTTCTATCTCCGAAAATTGGAGAGAAATAGTTGGCGCAGAATTATATGACATGACATCTTTGATAAATATAAAATACACAGGGGGAAACAAAATTAGTGTGTATATAAACATCATAAGTGCCGCCTCTTTGATTGGGAAGTATAGCGAAGAAAACATAAAGGACAATATAAAAAAACATTCAAAAGTTAAAGATGTTGCTATTATTTTTAAGAATTGTTCACATATTGACAGAGATATAACGAGAGAGCCAGCTCCTGAACTCATGACGGCTCAGGTTTTGTGTTCGATCGATTGCGAATTTGAAAACAAATTTCTAAAATCGGCTCTTGAAAAACTCAAAACGGAAATTCAAAATGCAGCATAATGGCAGTCTGATTATCCTTCTCCAAGGCGGAGATTGCAAGCAAACCTCCGCCATTACGGCAATGAGCGAATATCTTTCGTTGCGCTTTATTATATTTTGCCAGATGTTCTGTCTAGTCCTTTTTGGACTAAACGATTATACCAATTGGCTCCCTAAGAAATGTAAATGGACGCTTCGCTCTGAAGCCATTGACATTTCTCTCCCAATTGGCCTCATAAAAATCGTTCCAAAAAGGAATGACAGTGGTTTTTGTGAGGATGTTAGCTTTTGTGCAGCCCCCGTTTTGACGGTAGAGCATTTTAGAGATGCTGATGCAGCATAGGCTTCCAAATGTTCGAGGAGAATATAAATTCAGTTTTCCGCTGAAAGATTTATCGTATTTTCAAGTCGGAGGATCCTGCGATGTTTTTTATACACCTGCCGATGAAGAAGATTTATGCTATTTCTTGATGAACAAACCTGAGGATCTGCCGATAACAATCCTTGGGAATATATCAAATACGCTCGTTTTAGACGGAGGTGTTGAAGGCTGCGTTATCAATCTCATGAATTCATTTAATAAAATTAAGTTTCTGGAAGATAAAGTTAAAGTTGGAGCCGGAACTATGCTTCCAAAATTCATTAGGGAATGCGTTAATAATTGCGTCTCTTCCTGCGAACAATTATTCTGTATCCCGGGCACAATCGGAGGAGCCGTTGCTATGAACGCTGGAATTCCTGGCTTTGAATTATCTGATGTGCTGATTTCTGTTGATTGCCTTGATATGGCAGGACAATCTATCCAAATCGCCAGAAAAGATCTGGATATGCGATATAGAAGAGGCAATCTTCCAAAGGGACTCATCATAACCTCCGCCATTTTTGCAGCTTCTCATAACCCGCAGGAGGATTTAGAGTCAATAATTAAGGAGATCGCAGAAAAAAGAAGGAGAACACAGCCAATAAATCAAGCCACTTGCGGGAGCACGTTTAAAAATCCAACAGGACACAAGGCATGGGAGCTAATAAAGAGGGTAGGATGCTCGAGCTTAAGTGTTGGTGGAGCTTTTGTTTCTGATGTTCATTGCAATTTTTTGATAAACAAAGGAAACGCTACGGCAAATGATTTTGTAAAACTAATAGAAATAATCAAGGAAAAAGTTCACAAAGAAACAGGCGTTTTGCTTCAAGAGGAGATAATAATAATTGGAAGAAAATAACAAAAACCCGTCTTTCTCAAAGAAAATTTGGAATTTTATTGAGACTAATCAGGAGGAGATAGAACTCTTGAGAAGACAGACTAATTTATCTGAGTTGAATGCTAGAATTCTATCGAATCGTGGTTTAAAATCCAAAGATGAAATAGAAAACTTTTTAGATGCCCGTCTGAGGACAACTATGCCTGATCCAAGCTCTTTGCTTGATATGGACAAGGCAGTCTCCAGAGTCGTAAAAGCTATCAGGAGCAACGAAAAAATATTTGTGTTTGGAGATTATGATGTCGATGGCATAACGTCGACTTATATAATTGTAAAATACCTGAGGTTTTTGGGGGTATCGCCGAAATACCAGCTGCCAGATAGATTCTCAGATGGCTATGGCCTGAGTCAGGAGGTTATAGGTGAGGCCATCGAGGGAGGCTATGAACTCATTATCGTCGTTGATTCTGGGGTTAATGAAGTCGAGGCTGTTGAAAAAGCAAATAGTTTCGGATTAGACGTCGTTATCTTGGAGCATCACATTCAATCCGTCAAAGAGCTTCCAAAAGCTGCCGCAGTTGTTAATCCTAATAGAATAGATCAGACAGAGGTTGGCAGCTCACATATAAAACACCTGTGCGCAGCTGGAGTCGCTTTTTTGTTCATTGTGGCCTTGCAGAGAGAACTCAGAAACTCCAGCTTTTTTGCTGACACAACTGAACCAAACTTATATGAATTTCTAAGCATCGTAACGCTTGGAACCCTTTGCGATGTCATGGAGATAAAAGGAGTCAATAGAGCCTTCATCAAGTTCTTCCTGAAAGCTCCTGAATATCCAATTGGACTTAAAGCCCTCATGGACGTGCTGAAAATTGACAAGATAAAATCCGCTGACGATTTTTCATATTTTATTGGCCCAGCCTTAAACGCGGCTGGAAGAGTTGGAAATCCAGTCATTGCTCTAAATATGTTGCTTGAAGAAGATTATGACAAAGCCTCAGAAATCGCCTCGAAATTATTGGAGTTTAATAAAAAGAGAAAGTTAATCGAAAAAGAGTTGCTTGCTGAGGCTCTTGTAATGATAGAAGCCCTGGAATTAAGCTCAAATAATTTCATTTGTGTGTCTGGAGACGGCTGGCATGAGGGAGTCATTGGAATCTTGGCCGGAAAAATAAAGGACAAATTTCAAAGACCAACTTTTGTTATCTCATTTGACGGAAATGGAGTAGGGAAAGGTTCAGCCAGATCAGTCCTTGGAGCTCATCTTGGAGAAATATTTGAAAAGGCTAAATGTGACGGTTTGCTCCTCTCTGGAGGAGGACATGCGCTAGCCGGTGGATTTTCTGTTCACAAAGATAATATAGAAAAATTTACGTGTTTTCTTAAGAGCAACATTGGTGGCAATTTTGAAAATTATCTAAACGTAGATTATTCTATTTCTGCCAAAACAAATTTAAACGCAATCTCGAGCGAAATATCAATGCTAGAGCCATTTGGAAAAGGCATAGAAAAACCTATCTTTGCCCTTAAGAGAGTGCGCATTTCGTCCCTCAAAAAAACCAGCAATAACACTCATTTGATGGTTTTTTTCTCAGGGGAGTTTGATGGAAGCGTCCGTGGAATCATATTTAACATTTCCTCAAAAAACTCTCTATTAATAGAGATAGAGAAGAACAAGGATCAGTTACTTGACGTTGCCGCCTTCATTAAGAGCGATGAGCAATATGGCAGCAGCCTTATAATCGAGGATATCCGGCTAGCGCGCTAATAGAAAAACATTCTTGCTTTTCAAAAGACATCTCTCATAAACCGACTATGTCTGAGGATTTACAGGAGAACCGGAGCGTGAGAGTTGGTGCGTGATGGCTCCGTGGCCAGAAATTGTCAAAAATAGAAGAATTTTGAGAGAAGTCTATTTTAGAATTAAAAAAATTAGAAGGAGCACGTTAGAGGCTATTTGTTATCTGGTTTCTTTTCTTGCATTAATTCTTCTTCCAATCGCTTTATTGCGGTAATTTGCCTTTCTTGTTTAGCACGATCTTCCGCGGCAAATTCATAAAATGCGTTTATCTCTTCTCGTGACATATTTGACTTTGCCCGAAGAAAATCTTCAACCGACAATTGAAGCAATTTTTCAAAATGCTCCTGTGTAGCAGAAGTTTTTACAGAAATAACAAGTGATAACAAA
>CAXNGE010000039.1:0-5240 GCA_964201935.1 Alphaproteobacteria bacterium
AACACTTATATTAAAACGGGATATCGTCATTCAGAGGAATATCAGTTGGCCTCTCATCGCTTCTCATTTCGAAATCACCGTCTGATTTTTTAGAGTCGAGAATTATCATTTCCCCCTTATATTTAGACAAAACAATTTCTGTTGTGTATTTTTCAACGCCAGATGCGTCTGTCCATTTCCTTGACTGAACCTGACCTTCTATATAAATTTTTGTTCCTTTTCTGACATATTTTTCGATGACATCAACGATGTGTTCATTGAAAACAACGACTTTATGCCATTCTGTCCTGTCTTTTCTTTCTCCTGTCGCCTTATCTTTCCATGATTCTCCAGTTGCAAGGCTGAATGAAGTCACTTTAGAGCCGTCTGGAAGAAATCTAACTTCCGGATCTCTGCCGAGATTTCCAATTAATATTACCTTATTTAATGAGCCAGACATATTTTATTTCTCCAGCAAAAATTCTAATTACCTAACAGATGATAACATGCTTTTGGTTCAATTAACAAATTAAATGTTTTTGAATGATCTTCTGTTCTAGAATCTTCATCGTGAATCTATATGTTTTTCACCCTTCCCATAAATTTTGTTTTGCGCCTCCCTACGTAAAGTCGCCAGGGCGGCACCTTCAGTGAGTTTGGAAGACATCTTTAAAAAACACGCTTAAACACTCGATTTTTCAATTGATCGTGTGCTATAATCTGGCAAAGTATTAATTTTCTCGAATCTTTAAGATGGCTGTAAAAACTATAACCTTAGGCTGTAGGTTTAATTACTACGAGTCTGAGGTCACGAAGGCTAGCCTAAAAACCCTGCATCCATCCGAAGATTTCGTCGTAATTAATACGTGCGCCGTGACCCACGAAGCAGAAAGACAATCGAAACAGGCTGTTCGAAAGGCAATACGTGAAAACCCGAATGCGAAAATAATCGTCACCGGATGTGCTGCAAAAACAGCCGCTGAGTATTTTGGCTCTCTCGATGGAGTTTTTCAAATCCTTCAAAACGATGACAAAGCTGCTTTCGATGAAGCCTTCGTTCCTGAGGAAGATGATCAACTCTTTAAATATAGAGCAAGAGTTTTCCTTCAAATTCAAAATGGATGCGATCACTTCTGCACATATTGCATAGTTCCACACACACGTGGCAGATCTGTTAGCCTCCCCATCGAAACAATCTTAAACAGAATCGAATATTTTATTAATCAAGGATTCAAGGAGATCGCCCTCTCAGGCATCGATATAACATCCTATGGCAAAGACCTTCATGGAAATCTTGAATTTGCAGACGTTCTAGAAGCTATCTTGAAAAAATGCCCAGAAATGAATAGGATTCGGATATCTTCGATTGATCCAAATGGAATAAACGACCGCCTGTTTAATTTGTTCGCAAATGAAAAAAGGATACTTCCGCACTTTCATCTAAGCATTCAATCGGGAGATAACGAAGTTCTGAAATCGATGAGAAGAAGACACATACGAGAAGAAGTTATAAAATTCTGTGAGAATATGAGGAACATCAGAAGCAACTCTGTCTTCGGAGCTGATTTCATCGCGGGTTTTCCTGCTGAAACTGAATCTGGCTTTGAGAACACTCTAAAACTCATAGATGAAGCCGGCCTATCATTAATGCATGTCTTCCCTTTTTCTCCAAGAACAGGAACGGTTGCTGCTAACATGATTCAACTTCCAAAGCAAGTTATCTTGGAAAGAGCCAAACGCCTGCGAGAAAAAGCAGAGGATGCAAAACTGAAACTGTTCGAATCAATGGTGGGTCAAAAAGTCAGATGCATGGTCGAAAAATCTGAGGAAGGTCTATCATACGGAAAAACAGATTCCTTCATTCCTGTTGTTATTAACAAAATCTACCTTCCTAGCCAGATCATAGAAAATCAAATAGTCACAGGGTTTGACGAAAATCATCTAATAATAGGAGAGGAACCGTGCTAGAAATATTAGCACAAGTTGTTGGAGAAATAGCCAATCAATATCTTATCGGATTTCTCATCTTGTTTGTTTTTATACACAAAATAAGAGAAGATTCAATAGGCCTGATCTACCTCCTGTTTTTTACGACTATATATAATGCGGTCTTAAAGGAGGTTTTCAAAATGCCTCTCCCAGAAACCTGCCCATCAACAAGCTATGGATTCCCAAGCGGACATACTAATTTCTATTCAATCCTTTGTATATGGATATTTATAAGTTATAAGAGTAAATATATAAAGACACTATCGATCCTCGTGTTTTGTTTGGCAGAATGGCGCATTGTTTATTTGGGATATCACTATCTGAGAGACGTTTTACTAACTCCGCTTTTTGCTCTGACTGTTACATATCTGTATAAAAAATTCGTTAGTGATTTTTCTGATTATAAAAAACTTGTCATATTTGCAGTTGTTAATGCGTTATTGATTATGACATTAATCTGGCTTACAGGCTATTGGTCTCTTCCTCCTTTTTATGCATATGGACTGTCGGTGATAGCTCCTGTCGCGAAGAGGCTAGTGCTACGCTTTAGACCTACATAGTTTGCTCAAATGTCGTTGGAAGAACAACGGTTTTAGCCCAATATCTCACGCAGTCTGAAATATTCTCCTTGAACAGTAAGAAATCGAATGACTTGCAAATATATCCAGATGCTCCATTTTTATAAGATGAAGCCATAAGCTCTGAATTCACACTATTAGTTAATATTATCACTGGAATGTCTTGTATATCGCGGTCTCTCTTGATTTCTTTGAGAATCGTTAAGCCATCCCGTCTTGGAAGATATATATCAAGGAATATAAGATTAGGCCTCGGAAAATCAGGACGCAAGGTTTTATATCTAAGAAATTCCATAGTCTGGATTCCATCGTGAACGCACAGGATGTTTAAATTGTCAAATGGAGAAAGAGCTTTTCTTATGATTGCCTCATCTCCCGGGTTGTCCTCTACTATCAAAATGTTCAATGTTTTATTCTCTGAAACCTGTGGAATAATTTGCTTATCCTTGAAGAGTTCGGGGAATGGCATTCCATCCAGGAAATGTGCTATATTAATTCCATAAAGCTTTGCAAGTTTATATAATGTTGACGCAGAAACTTTACTTTGAGCTTGTTCATATTTTTGCACCTGCTGATATGAAAGGCCTATCTGTGATGCAACAACCGCCAGTGTAAAACCCCTTTTCTGACGTTTTTCTCTGAGTTGCTTCCCGATGTATTGATCAATTGCGCTTGCCGTCTTCACATTCGTTTCCCCCTTATCCAGCACTGTTACATATTGGCAGTCTTATTTCATATCTGCAATCTTCGTCGCTAATAAACTTTATTTCACCAGCATGTTTCTTGGCCGTATTTTGGCAGATTTGAAGACCAAAGTCGTTGGTGGAGTTTTTTGCTGCCAAAGTTTGTTTTATTCCTTCAATTTTACTTTCTTGCATCCGCTCCCCATTATCCTTAAAAATAATTGTAACGAAATTATCGCTTTGACTGATCACGGAAATTTCTATCTTTAATTTCGCCGCTTTGGCATGTCTTATAGAATTCTCAATTAAATTCTTAAACAAGCTGAATACTTCAAAATAGTTTCCTGCAATAACGCAATTTTCACCACACATTACTATAGAACAATCCCTCTCTTCTATTGGAAACTTTAAAAGAACCTTTATTTCATTGATAATTTGCTCAATGTTGAATCTATCTGTTACAGTCACATGATTTGATTGCAAAATCTCGGATACAAAATCTTTTAGTGTCAATATGTTTTTAATAGCAAACTCTATATATTTACTGCAAGATGCAAAATGTTTCTCCTGTATTTGCAAATTTATAATCTGCAAGAAGCTTGAAATATTTCTTAGTGGCTCTTGTATATCATGACAACATCTGTTAAGTGAATAATGATCGGCACAGCTTATTCTTTTCACCCGCTTAATAAAAACTAGAAATAAATCAGTGTTCGCAATTTTTTGCACAAAAACATTGAATTTGTTGAGTATAAAAGGCTCTTCATTGGAACTTATGATTTTTTTGTTCGCAATATTCAGCAAGTTTGGGAGTTTTTTCTCCATTTTCACGAAGCTATTGGATTTAAATATTGTGCCATCATCATTTGTCGCACTATTATCCTTGGTAAAGATTCCAAAAGGCGCGCTATAAATCGTTTCATTATCCATGTGTCCAAGCAGTGTTGATAGCAACCCAGTCTCCTCTGCATTCAGCGTATAATTCATAACTTCCTCCGATAAAATGCACCACCAAACGCATCTTCTGCGCGTAATAGTTGCAAAAATTCCTCGCCCTTTCGCATTATAGTTGAGGTTCTCTAAAATCACAACACTTTTCTACACTTTACGATAGAAAATTTAAAAAAGCTCGCTTTTCTCGTGTGCTTCAACGCTTGCGGTAGGATTTTGATAAAAATCTGACAATTTGGTAAAAGTTTTTAAAAAAGTTAATAAAAAATTAAGAGAAAATTAACCAATAGGTTATATGCTCTTCTTGTGAGTTGTAGTTGTGTAAAATTGATATGGCAAGATCTGTTAGTTATGGCGTTGGCTATGACGGCACCACTCCAGGAATTGGCGGCTGTCCATTTGAGATGGATCGTTTGCAAAAAGAATTCATCGAGGGGTCGGTAACACCAACAAAAATTATATCTTTTGGTCCTGGGATGGAAACCGGATGCACAACTTCAGTAGATGGTGGCTTTGGAGTAGAAACATTAGATTTATTGGCAAATTCTTGTTATTTTGAATCTGCAACCTCGAGCTTACGCAATCCAGGGCTGATCAAACCTGGGTCGGCAAGGGCATCTGATTTCTGGGGAGTTATTCCAGGCAACGTTGTCGTTCCGAAATTGGTTCAAAAACTGCATCAGGGCGCCATAGATAAAGTCATTGTTTACTCACTTGCTTTTATTAATAGGGAACCTCCAGATATGCCTTTCGTTGTCCAAACTGTGATTTACGAATCATGTTTCGTCAAATTTGTTGATCCTGTTAGTTATGGCTTTTTAACCGTGTTTTCTTTTGCTTTTGCCAAAGTTACAATCGAGCATAATGATGTTGCTCAAATAAGTGCAGGCGGAAAGAACGCACCAAATGGTAAATATGTTTATGTGTTTGATTATAACGCCAATAGTGGACAAGGAGCATAATTTATATTACAATCTAACAAATCAACGAAAAATTAACTAATATATGATATTCTTAATGCTAGGAGATATAAGCAATTGAGAATAATATGGCAAAAACT
>CAXNGE010000040.1:0-5203 GCA_964201935.1 Alphaproteobacteria bacterium
TTTTACGATCTGGTCTGTGATGTCCACGTTCTTTGTATTATAAAAAACAGAAATATTGCTTTTTATTTGCGTGTTTAGGACTAGTCCTATTTTTTGCGACTTTGAGATAGACTCTATGACGGAATACAACTTTTTTTCTAGGTACTCAGAAATTTTCAAGTCGATAGTCTTAACGTCCTGGATTTCTGCGTTATATTTAGAAGAGAGGGTCGCTAAGTTAGTCTCTGCCTTTGATATGTTTTGAGTTTTTTGCTTTTGAGAAAGCGTTGAATCACGTTTAATTTTGTCGCATTCGGATTTCATTTGCTGCTCGGATTTTCTCGCCCTTGCGAACACGTCGTTCAACATAGATTCTGTCTTTTCGTGAGCCTTAAAGCACAGAGCTTCTTTTCTTAATTTGACGCTGTCTATAACTGCGATCTTAGTTCCATATACATCATTTAGCTTAGAGGAGGGAACATGAGATGTGCTCATGATCAAAACAGCCGCCAATAAAACCCCGAATATAAATATCGACAGAATTAAGTAATTCTTATTTCTAGAAAATGGCAGGCTCAAGTATCGTGCCCCAGCACTAACAGCATCGCTTCTACTGATTTTATATCATCCAAACAAAGACAGCAATACAATTATTATGAACCCATTTATTCGATCTCCGTAACTGTCGCTCCTGAAAACTTACTCAGAACGTCTTGAATGACCTTATTGGATGGGTCTTCTTTAACTTCGATCTTCTTTCCTATGATATTTTCAACTTTATTGACGAGGCCTGTTTGCTTTTCAGTCATCGAAATAGGATTTTCCTTCGATTCTTCTGTGTTGCCTATCATCAGTTTTTCGATATCTGGGAATGAGGCTGTGTGAGATAGTATGATGATCATAGCATTGAGAACGTGCTCTGGATAGCTGCTGCTTCTGAAGTTTTCCGCCTGTTTGAGCAGGATCTGCCATATATACAGCAAATTCGACAGAGAATGCTCTGAATTTATTTTTCCTAAAACTTTTTCAGAGATCATTTTATACAAATTAGACTGCAAGTTTTTATAGAGGACAACGGGATCAGAGCCGTTTTGGATGAGTTCCTGAGCCAGAACAAGTGATTCTTCTGTTTTCCCATTCAGGATAAAACTCCAGAGGTTTGTTATATCGGATTTTCTGGCTCCTCCAAGCATTCCAACTATCATATCCATGTCGATTGTCTTTGATGTGCTTGCCTGCATCATTGCCTGTTCAAGGATTGAGAGGGCGTCTCTCACAGATCCTTCAGACTCTTCTGCTATGAGTTCCGCAACTTCCTTTGCTAGAGAGAAGGATTCCTTCGTTGATATTATAACCAAGTGATTGGCTAGAGCCTCTAGGGACACAGGCTTGAGTTTGAACGTCATGCATCTCGATAGGATTGTTTCTGGGATTTTGTTCATCTCTGTTGTTGCAAAGATAAATTTGACATGAGCTGGTGGTTCTTCGAGTGTTTTAAGGAGGGCGTTGAACGCGCTCTTGGATAACATATGAACCTCGTCGATGATGAAGATTTTATATCTTCCAAGGACAGGCATATATTGGCAGGCGTCTACGATCTCTCTTATATCATCGACTCCTGTTCTGCTAGCCGCATCGAACTCCATAACATCCATGTGATTGTCATGATCCATCGCTATGCAGGATCTACAAACTCCGCAGGGGTGGCTGGTCGTATCTGTGTTGCCATCGGGGCCTATGCAATTTAAACACCTTGCAAGGATCCTGGCCGTCGTAGTTTTCCCGACTCCCCTCATTCCGCAAAACAAAAATGCGTGAGGAACTTTTTTATTATCAATGCTATTTCGAAGGGATGTCGCCAAGACCTCCTGTCCTATAAGGTCATCTAAGTCCTTAGGTCTGTATTTCCTGCTTAGAACTATATAAGACACCACGAAATCTCCATGTCAATAATAACAAAACTGAGATATTGTATCACAAAAATGAAGAACTGTGTTTTTTAAAGATGTTCACCACGATGCGGCCAGGTGCCCCCTGGCGACTTTACTGTGGGCCCCGGCTATTTTAATTCATGAGTCGTCACGAATACACGGAAATTGCCTTTTGTTGTGCTGTAAAGTTTCCCAATGTCGGTGTCTAAATTAGTGCGCTTGCTGTCGTATTGTTCCCAGTTGCTATATTCGCAATCGTGTCCGTGGACAATAAAGGTTACAAAAGCATATCCTGTATCATTTCCACAGGATCGAGACCAGATTAAGGCTCCTAGAGCTGATCCATTGGCGCCAGGGAGCTCACGTGCAACCGCCTCCTTTCCATATGAGCCTTGAAAATATGAGTTTTCCAGTACGTTGCATGCCCATTTTACGTCCTCGTCATCAGCTGACCTTAGCTTCGAGCAGAACCTATCGTTAATCGAATCTATAGCAGAAGCAAGGGTTTCTGCGGTGTCTGTTTTAAAGTTTTTTATTTCCATTTGCTTTACTAATCCTTCGATAACATAGCAATTATTCACACCATGCATGAAGATCGTCATAGATTGTTTATCTTTTGATATCTCATAGGACAAAAGCTTGAAATGTGGGAGATACAACTCTTTAAGTGCCTGTTTATATTCATTCCAGGTAACGGTTTCTAAAGCGCAAAGCGCGCTATTTGCCTGCCCAATATTAACGTCAAAGGCCTGTAAACTTTCAGTTACATTTTGTAAATTCTCTTTGTTTAAGTCTAGCAATTTTATTATTTCAACGTCGTGATTTGAGGCAACTATTTCGAATTTCACTTCCGCTTTTTTCATTGCACCCAAAAGCAGCAAAATTAAGTAATCATTGTTACCTCGATCAGCTATAATATCTCCCAGTAACCTGACAGACGCTTTATTGTTAAATTTAATCTCACCACTCTCGAGCAGAGTTTTAAATTCTTTAACTGTTTGCTTGGCCACCTCAATTTCGGCTGATGCCTTCTTAAGGTATCTATTATTAAAAACTACTACAGTTGATGAGCATTTGCCATAAAGTTCTACAATCTTATTGTAAGTTTCCTGAGTCATCTCTATAATCCCGACCATCATCAGGAAATTTATGAGTTTCAGCACATTGCCATGCATATCGCCGAAGGTGTAGGTGACGTCCTTGCTATCAAATTTGCTTAGCTGTTGTGATTTTACTGGGTATTCTTCTAGTTCAGCCTTTTCCTCTTTTGCTTCTGTTGCCGTGAATATATTGCTTGGAGTCATCGAATTAGCATCTGGTTTAGGATTTATACAGTCTTTAATAATTTCTATAACATTCAGATCTTTGGCATAAATGAAAACATCGTTAATTACTTCGCCTCTATTGCTTCTCATTAGTGCCGCTAGATTATTGTAACGATTCTTAGAAGCTTCGTAAGCTGCAGTTACTTTTTGGTTTAAATCAATATTAGCGCTAGCATGCTTATTTTCTACCTCTGCAACAAAGTCATCTGCCAATTGATCCATAACCAGCCAATTTTCATTTGATTGTTCAAGCTTTTTAACATTAGTAAAATCCTTAGCTCCGTGATTGTTAGTTAATCTATCAAGAAGTATTTTTTCCACTTCATCAATGGAAGGTTTTGCTTCAACACCACTCCCAAGTTGGTTATTCTTAACCCATTGAACTTTTTGTGCAATTTCTGCCATGTTTTTCTGTAAACGAACTTGAATTTGTTCATTTGTCAACCTAGATTCCGCAGTGCCAATGACCCCGAACACAACAGCCACCATCGCCAGGCAGCGTAAGAATAATTTGTTCATCAAATTCCAACTTAGATAAGCCTTACATCTATGTATAGTAATACATAATTATTAATTTTCCGTTGATTTTCCATCGATATACTGCCAACTAACTCCATTATAGATGGTGCTCTGCCACTTTCTCGAGGATCTCAAGATTGAATTTGTTGCAGCAAAAACAGGAAAACTCTTCTAGTTAATTGAGTGTAGTGTATTATAACTTTTATTACGCAACAGAAAGGCAGCTGATGTCACAACATAATATAAGACCTTTTTAAATCCTGATGTGATAAAATCCTAGCAAACACATTTATCGAATGTTTGCACCAGATGTTTACATTGTCCATTTCTCCGATCGCATTTCATATAGGAACCTTGAGCGTTTATTGGTATGGAGTTATATACGCAACGGCCCTCCTTGCATCTTGGATCGTTGCCACCTGGTGCTTTAGAAAGCTCAGGCACAATGACATGAAAGTTCCAAGCCCAGCGGAATTCGACGGTTTCATGTTCTTCGGGATTATATCTATGCTTGTCGGAGCAAGACTTGGTCACGTCCTGTTCTTCGAGCTGGACGAATATCTCAAGGATCCTATGGAGATCTTCATGATCAGAAACGGAGGACTCTCCTTCCACGGAGCCTGCATCGGAATTGCATCTTATGCTTATTTCTTCGTAAGGAAACATAAATATAGCTGGAAAATAATGGCGGACGTCTTGTGCCTCGCTGGAAGTTTGGGAGTCGGAATCGGAAGAGTCGCGAACTTCATCAACCAAGAGTTATACGGGGTCATGGCCGGTGGTTCTAACGCCGTCATCTTCAAATACGTCGATAATATCCCAAGGCATCCAACACAGCTTTATGAATCGTTTTTCGAAGGGTTCTTGAATTTCTGGATAATGTTCATAGTCTTCAGAATCCGAGGCGCGAAATCGATGGGAACTGGAATATTTGTCGCTCTATTTTCAATTATATATGCATCCTCGAGATTTGTCATCGAATTTTACAAGGAAACCGAGAGATACATATATTTCGATGCTATATATATCACGACCGGGCAAATTTTATCCCTCGCGCTTTTAATCTTCGGAGTCCTTGTGTTATACTATCAAGAGAAAACAACAGATTAAAATAGAACACAAATGCTAGACATAGGATATATAAGAGCAAACCCTGGAGTTTTGGATGATTCTCTCAAAAACAGAAACAAAGAGCCAATGGAGCGCGAGCTTCTAGCTCTGGACGAGAAATATAGAGGCCTCGTCACGAAACTTCAAGAGTCTCAGGAAGAAAGAAACTCGATATCCTCTGAATATGGCAAGGTCAAAACAAGCGGCGGAGATGTCGGCAAACTGCAAGCCAGGATGGAGGTTCTGAAGACCGAGATGGCAAACTTAACGGAGGCCGTCAATAAATCCAAGGATGAGTTTCTGTCTCTCCTACACACGATTCCCAATCTCCCATCCTCG
>CAXNGE010000041.1:0-4977 GCA_964201935.1 Alphaproteobacteria bacterium
TATACATAATATTTTTAAATTGCGAATGACCAGCCATAAACCACACAAAAATCCTAAGGAATAACACATTGATTTTAGCAACAGGCCGAATTTTAGTCTATAGCAAAATTTCACCTTACTCTGAAAACTAGTCAATTTTTATGGTAACAACCCCCTTCAATTCCACCCTATAAACATGTTATAATAATAGAAGGTATGGCATATTTATATATACAAGCAAATGAAAAAGATATTATTAGGAATATGTTTAGTTTTGACCCTAGTGTCTGGGGTGAAGGCTGAGATAGACAATTCAGAGCAGGTTAAAAACTTCATATATACCCACGGAAATGACGAAAACAATGCTCCATGGTGCAAGAAAGATGGAGTTTTAGGGAACGGAGCAGTTGTTAATAGCTCCGTCTCAACCTATGCTCAGATGTTAATAGAAGCGCAGAATGCGAAAAGAGACGAGGATGGAAATATAAAGGGCTACATTCCCCCTGAGAACTGCGCTCCTCTAACAATAGCAAACTGGAATTATATTATATTGAGAGCGATGGTTGTGGCTGTCTTAAATCAAACCCTTCCAAAGGTCATGCTAGCGGTTCTCAAGGCGAAATATGCCAAAGAGCCATCTTGTTATAAACCACTTGCTGAGGAAGTGTATGCCACCGCTGTTGCAAGTATTCCGGTAGATAAACGATCGGAAGAATTAAAAGAATTGCTCGCAAACGAAGCGACACGTTTAAGTGATGCAATGATATATGCAAAAGGTTTTAACATAATGTATCTCGCAGAACTCCTCCAGAAACCAGAGAAAATTGAAGGAGATCTTCCGACTCAACCAGAGAGAGAATTTGTGGAGAATAAGGATCTCGGTGGTGGTGACACATACTCCGGTGAAATAAAGGACGACCAAGCTGATGGCTATGGGATATACAAATGGAAAAATGGCAGTATGTACGAAGGACAGTGGCAGGATAACCAACATCATGGCAAAGGAGTATACAAATGGCCTAATGGAGATATATACAAAGGGCAGTATGTGAATGACCAGCGTCATGGCAAAGGAACATACACATATGCTGATGAAGACATATACGAAGGAGATTGGCAGGATGGCAAACGTCATGGTCAAGGAACACACAAATGGCATACTGGCAGCATATACAAAGGAGATTGGCAGGATGACAAGCATCATGGCAAAGGAACATACACATATGCTAACGGCGACCAATACGAAGGAGAGTGGAAAGATAACCAGCGTCATGGCAAAGGAACATACACCTGTAAAAACGGCAACCAATACACAGGAGAGTTTGAGAAAGACAACCTAAAGCCTGGTTCCGATGGAACATTAACAATCAAAACAGGGTCTAAAGTAGAAACATATGAAGGCCACGCGATTAGTTCAAAGTATTTTAAAGGAGAAGAGATTACTTCAGAGCATTTTAAGCCAGAGAGTGAAGAAAAACAGTTATATTGGTCTTTTTTGGGAGATTGGATATCCAGTGTAAGTGAGTTGAAAATTGATGAATCTAAGGAACTTAATGGAGATGATGCGGTCTTGGAATATTTTGACGGAGGGAAATACACTGGAAAAGTGATCGAAGGAAAGAGAGATACCGGAGAAAATAAAAATACAAAGGGAACTATGGAATATTCCAATGGCAACAAATATGAAGGAGGATGGAAAGGTGGACTTCCGCATGGACAAGGAACATTCACTTGGAAAAAGGGAAACAGCTTTATAGGAGAGTTTAAGGAAGGGGTTGGGAAAGGAAAAATGACGTACCTCGATAAAACTGAAGCCGAAGGAGAGCTCGATCTAACAGGTCCTGTCCCTAAATTCATCCAATACATCGAATAATAACCACCAATGCAATAACGCTCATGAAACCATGGGCGTTATTTCTATTTGACAATCCCCACAGTTTTATGAAAAAATGAAAAAGGAGGAAACACTGCCTCCATTAATAATCAACATAACTGAAGTTTTGCATCTCCCATCTGGGCTTGAAAGGAAGCCATATTAAGGATAGGACTTGTTCTATGGATGTTATCGTTGGTTGCACGCAAATGTTGCATTAGAAAGTCGGCCGTACATTCAAATCGCGGTACCTGGCACATTTGCGGTAGACATCTTTAAAAAACTTACAGTCAAAACACGGATTATAAAAATTGGCAAATTGTTTGTTCTGTGCTAATATGTCCTTTATGCAAATGCTGGTGTCAGCATAGATTTATTTGGTGTTGTTATGAAGTTGGTTATCAAGCAAAAAATACTTGAAAAGGCGCTATCTCACGCTGCCGGCATAATAGATAAGAAACAGGCGGTTCCAATCCTCGGGTATATTTTGTTTGATGCGGCTCCTGGAAAAGGGCTTTCAATAACATCGACCAATATGGATATGACAATCATTGATAATCTCGAATGCGAGGTTTTGAAGGGAGGGACGTATTGCCTTCCTGCTGGACTTCTCTACGATATAACTAAAAAAATGAGGGCGGATATCTCGTTTGAATATATTGGATCAGAAAACTCCATCAAAATCTCTAGTAATCGCGCAAACTTTTCAATTCATTATATGGAAAAGGACAACTTCCCTCCAATCGCTAACGCCGAATATAACGTCACTTTCCCGATGAAATCAAAGTTGTTCAAGAAATCAATCGATGTCGCAAAGGTCGCAATGCTTCAAGACAACACGAGGTTTCATCTAAACGGAATCCACATGCATCACGAGAACGATATGGGAGTCAACAAAATACGCTTCGTTGCAACAGATCTGTTCAGAATCTCCTGTGTCAGTGTCCCTGCTCCAACGGAATCTCAAAACATGCCCCCGATTATCGTTTCGAGAAAAACAGTTGGCGAGCTGCTAAAATTGATTGATGGTAACGAGGCTGAGGATGTTCTGCTCAGTGTTTCTGAAAATAGAATCTCTTTCAAAATCGAATCTAAAGAAATTAAGACTGAATTTAGCTCGAGATTGATCAATGGAACCTTTCCAGAATACAAGAGCGCTCTTGATGTCTCCAATGATAAGATCCTGATCGTGAACACAGAGGATATTGTTGATGCCCTTGATAGGGTCAGCACTATCGTTATGGATTCCACAAGCTCGGTTAAACTCGAGATCAAGAAAGACAAGTTAGTTCTTTCAGGAATAAGTCGAGAACTCGGAAGCGCTGTGGAGGAAATCGAATCTTCATTTAATGCTCTGGAGCCAATGGAGATATGTTTCAACAGTCGGTATCTCTTAGAAATCCTTAGGGAAATAGAAACCCCAGAGGTTAAAATGCTCCTGGCAGATAGCAATTCCTCGACAATCATCGAACCTGCTGATTCTGCTGAGAAGCCAATCGCCGATATGACCTTTGCAATAATGCCAATTGAAATAGTTAAGAGTTGATTATGAAAAAAATCGTTTTAATCTTTTTATGTATGTGTTGCAAAAACGCTGATGCCACTGCAATCGATCAGCGTGCAGCTAATAACGATATGCAATCGAAAAATATTTATAATAAATACGCACAGAATAACGAAAACGCAGAATTTGCAAGAGCCTTACCAAAGCAAGAACAGGAGAAAAATGAATATAGAAAACCAAGCCGATCACTAAGAATCGGGGAAATTCCAAAATTCAAACAAACTGTTGAATAAGATTTTATGCTTCTACACAAAAATTGAAAAAACTCTTATTTGACTCTTGCAACCAATTTCCGAAATTGATATAATAAACCTCATAAAGAATGGTCATATAGCTCAGCGGGAGAGCACTACGTTGACATCGTAGGGGTCGCAGGTTCAATCCCTGCTGTGACCACCATTCCTATCTCTGACCTTTTATGCTGAAGATTCCGTCAATCATACTCATCGTTTGCACAGCCGTGCTTTATTTCACGCTCTCTCAGAAAAGCTCGATAACAACACACTCAGTTTTCTTTTCAAAAGGAGACAGTTTGTTCGAGATAATGAAAAAAGATGGCTCCTTCGAAATTCCTCAGGTGTTCCTAGCTATCGATAAAATAGATGGCATAAAAGACAGAATAGATACCGGAGAATATATACTCTCTCAAAACGAATCTGCTCTCTCTTTGATCAACAAGATGATCTCCAAGAATAAAGTGACGAGAAAAATAACTTTCCCTGAAGGATATACGGTAAAAATGATAGCCGAAAAGCTAGATCAGAATAATCTTCTGAGAGATAGCCTCACAGAGCTTCCAGCAGAGGGAGCTATTATGCCAGACACCTATTTTTACCAATTTGGAGATTCTAGAGCTTCTATAATCAACAAGATGAAGAACGAGATGAGAAAATTTACAGAGCAAATAAAATCAAAAAACAAGACGAATCTATCAATGAACCAAGTGATAACTCTGGCATCGATCGTTGAAAAAGAGACTGGCAATATGGAGGAGGTGGAACTAATTGCCTCAGTCTTTCATAATAGACTAGCAAAGAAAATGAGACTGCAAAGCGATCCGACTATCATCTATGGAATATCAAAAGGGTATGGAAAAATATATCGAGATCTGACGAGAGAGGATCTGTTTTTTGAATCAGAATACAACACATACAGAAAAAATGGAATTCCACCAACTCCTATTTGTTGCCCTGGAAAACGAGCCATACTTGCCGTGATGAATCCTCCGAAGACTGATTTCTTATACTTTGTTGCAGATGGGGCAGGAGAGAGGCACAGATTCTCAAGGGATTTCAAATCTCATAAGTTTAACATCAAACTCAGGAAGAAGGAAATTATCTCTAATCACTAGGGAGTGTCATCAATCAAGGCAAACAACAGCAGCGGCCATATAAATAGCCCCCAAGAAATTTCTGGCCATCTTGTCATATCTTGTTGCGATCGCCCTATACTGCTTGAGTTTCTCAAAGAAATTCTCTATGAGATGGCGGGATTTATAGAGGTCCTTATCGTAATCCACAGGATTTAATCGATTCTTCTTCGGTGGTATAACGGCCTTGCA
>CAXNGE010000042.1:0-4929 GCA_964201935.1 Alphaproteobacteria bacterium
CATCTGGGCTTGAAAGGAAGCCATATCAAGGATAGGACTTGTTCTATGGATGTTATCGTTGGTTGCACGCAAATGTTGCATTAGAAAGTCGGCCGTACATTCAAATCGCAGCACCTGCAGCAAGTTTGGTAGACATCATTAGAAACGCATATTATCACTAGAAAAATGCACTAGAGGCTGTTAGAATTGTTCTAACTTGTCTATGAGACATATGCAGAATTATGATTCACGAGAGAAAAACTAAAATAATTGCAACCCTTGGGCCTGCGAGCCAAAGTATTGATATGATCAGAAAGCTTTGTGTCGCTGGAGCTGATGTTTTTAGGTTGAATTTCTCTCACGGTGATCACGAACTGCATAAAAAAAACGCCCTCGCCATCAGAGCTGTGGAGCAAGAGCTAGAGAAACCAATTGCAATTATGATGGATCTCCAAGGCCCAAAGATAAGGATAGGCGTGTTCGAAGAAGGAGTGGCCTCCTTAAAAACAGGAGCAAAGTTTATCCTGGACTTGGAGAAAGAGTTCGGAAATTCAAGAAGAGTCAGCTTGCCTCATCCAGAAATTTTTAACTCTTTAAAAAGCGGCACGGAACTCCTCATAGACGATGGCAAAATCATGCTTCGGGTTCTAGATAACGATGGAACAAGAATTGAAACAGAGGTCATAAACGGCGGAATAATCTCGAACAAAAAAGGAGTCAATGTTCCAAACGCAATCCTTCCAATTACAGCTCTAACGGAAAAAGACAAAAAAGATGTCGCTATTATAAATGACATAGGTGCAGATTGGCTCGCGGTTTCGTTCGTTCAAACAGCCGAGGATATCTTGTATGCTAGAAGCTTTGTTGACGATAGTGTCAGCATAATCGCAAAGATAGAAAAGCCATCCGCCGTTCAAAATATCGACTCAATCTTGGAGGTGTCGGATGCAATAATGGTCGCAAGAGGAGACCTGGGAGTTGAGATACCCTTCGAAACAGTCCCAGGAGTTCAAAGGCATCTTATCAATAGAGCAAAAGCAATGAGGAAGCCCGTCGTTATTGCAACTCAAATGCTTGAATCTATGACGAAGTGTTATGTTCCAACAAGAGCGGAGGTTTCAGATGTGGCATCTGCCGTCAGGAATGGCGTAGATGCAATAATGCTCTCTGCAGAAAGTGCTAGCGGCGAATACCCAGAAGAGTCAGTTAAGGTTATGGCTAAAATCGCAACGCAAGCTGAAATGGAATCTGCCGCAGAGAAATATATATCCTCTGATAAAACAGGACAAACATCCATGGCTAGAGCTGTTTATGAAGTCGTCAAAGAGGATGAGATAAAATACATCGCAGCATTCACAGAGCACGGCAGAACGGCTATAAACGCTTCTAACGCAAGACCATCGGCAACAATAATTGCACTAACGCCCAATACTCAAACACTCAGAAAACTCTGCCTGGTGTGGGGAGTGCGAGCTGTTTCTGTTGAGGAAATATACAGCTTCGCGCAAATGGTGCAAATCGTTCAAAGACGGCTTTGCAAATATTGCAAGCTAGAGGAAAGAGAAAAGGTCGCGATAATTGCAGGAGTCCCATTTAGGATTTCTGGGACGACAAACCTTCTTCACATATGCGAGGTCGAAAACACAGTGGCTGAAGAAGAACAATGAACTTTAAATTATAGAATCAGCAACTATAAAACAAAGTTTTCCGTTTGTGTATAAAAAGCCTCTTGATATGTTTTGAATGTTTGGTGCTCCATTTTCAGGAGTATACGAAACAAAGCCATCTATCCTTGACATATACGGCTGATGTTCGGGCAAAATTGTGACAGGGCCGTTCGGAGTGCTCGTTTGAACTTTGCTTACATTGCCCTCGAAGATCTTTTCTTCGTTTGCCATAAACACTAAATTAATCATTATATGCCCCTTTAAAAATCAGGATTTGAATAGTCTTTTGCTGGTGGAACCTGGGACAAGCTATCCTTGAGAATTCCTCTGAAGCTTGGTCTGGATTTTATCCTAGCATACCAGCTCTTGGCTATTTCGTGTTTGTCCCACGCGACAAATCCCAAATAATCCAGCACTGATAAGAACGAAGCTGCATAAATATCCGCAACCGAAAAATTCTGCCCAGCTAACCAATTTCTTCTATCGATAAGCCATGAAATATATTCCAGATGCGTGTTTAGCCTAGAGCTAGCACTCCTTATGCAATTTGGATCCGGGATTTTATCAACGCTCTTTGCAAATCGCTTTATTATCTTTTCATTGATAGCCGGAAAGTAAACTTCCTTATAGAATATGAAATCGAACCAATCGGCGATCCTTCTAGCCTCTGCTCTTTCCGAATAGTTTGTTCCCAAAAGATTAACGTCAGGATAAACTTCATCGAGATATTCCCTGATGGAAGAGCTGCCAAAAACTGAGATACCGCTTATGTCTCGAAGCACCGGAAGCGTCCCAGATATATTTTGATCATACAAGGCGTCAGATGGAGCCCACGGCGCTTCATATTCCAATTCAAAATCCAGCTTCTTTTCTGCCAGAGAAAATCTGACAATCCTCGAAAAACCGCAAAGTGGATAATGAAATAAAGTTCTCATAAGATTCTCAAGGCTTTATATCTGCATGATATCTTTTTGCTTGGATGCGAGCAACGTATCGATATGTTTTGAATGATGATTGATAAGTTCCTGAATTTCCTCAGAAAGTTTATGCATTTCATCTTCATTAATCTCATGCTCTTTTTCGAGCAGTTTAACATGATCGATAGCCTCTCTTCTTATGTTGCGAAGAGCTATCTTTGTGTCCTCTGCATATTTAGAAGCAAGTTTTGCAAGCTCCTGTCTTCTTTCCTCTGAAAGAGGAGGAATTGGCACCCTGATGTTTTGGCCATCAATTATAGGGTTTAAATTTGCTCCACAGTCTCTGATGGCGGCTTCAACAGCTTTTACGAGTCCCTTGTCCCAAACGCCAACAAGCAACATTCTGGCATCGGGGCTTGATATCGTGCCGACTTGGTTCAGAGGCATCAATGATCCATAGGCCTCGACCTTAATGGGCTCTAAAAGAGCGGCAGAGGCTCTTCCTGCTCTTATTCCTGAGAACTCCTTCATGAGAGCCTCGACAGACAACGTCATTTTATTGTTGAATTGATCCAACCTTTTATCAAAATTCATATACAAAAACTTCCGGCGAGTTTGACTAACTTCCCTAGGTGGAGGTTACCAAAAATATGCATCTTTTGCCAGAGAATTTTCAAAAATCTTGCTTCAGAAATGTGTTATGATGTGAAGATAAAAATAACAAGCCAAAGACGAAGGAGGCAGTTGAATGAGAGAGATAGCCTTGGATACAGAAACGACCGGGCTTCAAGCAAGAGGTGGAGACAAGATAACCGAAATTGGCTGCATTGAAATTATCGATAAAAAAATCACAGGCAGGTCATTTCATGCTTATGTTAATCCTGAACGAGAAGTCAGCCAAAGAGCAGCTGAAATTAGCGGACTGACCTATGATTTCTTAAAGAAGTTTAAGACATACAAAGATGTTCACAATGAGTTCGTTGATTTTATCGGGGACGACAGATTGGTCATTCACAACGCAGGATTTGATATCGGATTTTTGAATGCGGAGTCATCGGCAATTGGAGGAGCTGAAATTGACAGATCCAGAGTCATTGACACTTTATCGATTGCTAAACAGAAATTCCCAGGGGCTCAAGCAACTCTCGACGCTTTGTGCAAAAGATTTTCGGTTGATAGATCAGCAAGAGTAAAGCACGGAGCTTTAATTGATGCTAGACTATTGGCTGAAGTCTATATACACATGTCCGTCGAATTCTTACAGAAGGATATTTTTAGTGCTGATGTGAGTGCAGAAGATTTATTGTCTGCTGAAGAAATCGAGAGAGTCGTCTTAAAGGACAGAAACTTTAGCATCAGTGCAGATGAGCTCGAGAAACATTCCGATTTTTTGAAGAGAATCAAAGACCCTGTTTGGAAGAAGGTTTCAAACGGATAGTTATTTAGCATCCGTTATGTTTAAAGCCTTCAACAGATCGCTTAGTTCATGGCGAGCGGCTATATGAGACAAACTCATTTGAGAGGAACTTGCTTTTCTGTCTAGAAGTGTTAATCCCAGCAGGAAAAGTTCTCTAAAGATAACGCGTTCTTTAAAACCATTTGACAATCGGAATCCGATCCTTCTTGACAGAGCCGTTAGAACCTTATCGAGATCCTGTCTGTTTTTAGATGCCGCGTTTGACATTCTGTTAACCAGAACGATCCAATCTATATTTCCTCGATCTCTGATTGCTTTTTCCTTCTTTTGATTCCAGACCATCTCCGCATAGACGCTCGGCTTAAGATCGTTTGATCTTATATCTCGAATTCGAACCAGAAGGTCGAGATCTATAAAGCTTTCGTTCATTGGAGTGATAATAACATCTGCGAAGGAATGAGCGACCCTTGATAGATTACTGTCACTTCCAGGCGTGTCAACTATGACAAAATCGAAATTTTCATACGTTTTCATAACGCTTGTGAATTTTTCGAGGTTTTCTCTCTCTATTTCCGAGACTGAATCTTTCGTGCTGTCGAATATCGGAGTATGAATTGGAGTCAAGATTTCGGGATTGCTTTCCTTTGTTTTTGCTCGATTTTCTATGTATCTTGAGAATGTTCCTTGTCTGGCATCAACATCTATGGTTCCAACCTTATACCCCTCTAGGAGTAAGTTAACGACCAGGTGCATCGCTAGGGTCGACTTCCCAGTTCCGCCTTTTTGATTACCAAAAACAATGACTTTTCTCGCCATACTTATAAAACAAACAAAAACATCACACAATCATATGTTGGTATTCTATCATTCATTTGTAGAAAATACCACTGTTCAAAACTCAAGGGCTTTTTAATAATGTCTACCAAACTTGCTGCAGGTGCTGCGATTT
>CAXNGE010000043.1:0-4816 GCA_964201935.1 Alphaproteobacteria bacterium
ATCATGATAATCAGAAATATATCAGACGCTTGTTTGCATGGATCTTTGAAGGAAGAGATTATTAATAAGGCTGATATAATAGACAGAAACGGAGAACTTTTGGCAACGAGCATAACAACGGCTTCCTGTTATGCGGATGCATCGGTCATAATAGACCTCAACGAAACGGCAAATAAGTTATCAAAAATCTTTGGAATGCCAAGCGTTGAAAAAATCAAGCAAAAGTTGGCGGATAAAAACAAACATTTCGTTTGGTTGACAAGGCATGTTACTCCGAGATTGCAGCAGGAAGTTATGAACCTCGGTCTTCCTGGGATTTTGTTTCAGAAGGATTATAAACGCATTTATCCTTGCGGACCTTTGTTTTCACACGTTGTCGGTTGCACAGATATAGATGGGAACGGCGTTTGCGGAATTGAAAAAAGATTCAATAAAGAGTTAATTATTCAAGCTAATTCTAGCAAAAAACTTCGGTTGACTTTGGATATGCGTATACAATCGATTATTCATGAAGAGATGCAAGCAGCTATTGAGAAATATAAGGCCATTGGAGGGAATGCCATCGTGATGAAGGTTGATACAGGCGAAATAATATCGATGGTTTCTTTCCCAGATTTCGATCCTAATAATCTTAAAAATTCGACGAATGACTCTATGTTCAATAGAAACACTCTCGGGGTATATGAGGCAGGATCGACCTTTAAAATTCTTAATATTGCGATTGCATTGGAATCAGGCTCCGCCAAAATTAATTCCATGTTTGATGCCTCCACCCCTGTGAAAATAGGCAGATTTTCTATCACGGATTTTAAAGGTAAAAACAGGCCTTTGACCCTTGCAGAGTCTTTCGTTTTTTCTTCGAATATTGCAGCAATTAAAATTCAACAGACTTTTGGAAACAAGATCCAAAAGGAATATATGAAAAAATTTGGGGTTCTAGATAGGCCGGATGTCGAGCTTCTTGAATGTGGCGCTCCGATTCTTCCAAGAAATTGGTCTGAGGCTGCGGCAATGTCTATTGCATATGGCTATGGTGTTGCTATATCGCCTCTTCAACAAATATCTATTGCTTCTTCTATTGTTAATGAAGGCAAGAGAATTCAGCCAACGTTTTTGTGTGATAGGGCAAGACCTTCCGGGGAGAGTCTCATATCTTCAGAAAACTCTGCGACGATAAGAGAGCTCATGAGGGCGGTGATGCTTTATGGAACTGGAAAAAACAGTAATATTGATGGCATAGAGCTCTTCGGAAAAACAGGAACTGCCATCAAAAACAAGGGGCGTGGATATGGAGTTGGAAATAGCGTTCCAAGGAGGACAACTTTTATAGGTGGATTTTCAAAGGACAAACCTAAATATATGTTGATTGCAATGCTGGATGAGCCGAAGGCTATAGAGGGAACCTATGGTTATGCCACTGCCGGCTGGAACGTTGCCAAGGCCGCAAAAAACATATTTCAAAGAATAGTCCCAATTTTGAGTGACGAGGATCCATCAACCGAGTCTGAATTAAAGGTTGTTAAATATATAAAACACGATTAATGTGAATTCACTTTATATCAATAATTTTGTTTGCAAGGATTATTTTTTTATCGAGCATTTTTGCCAACTCCAGATTATGAGTTGCCATTAATATTGACATTTTCCTATGAGTTATGAGATTTAAGAGTAACTCAAAAACAACATTAGCTGTAGCATTATCCAAGTTGCCCGTTGGTTCATCGGCAATGATAATGTCGGGATCGTTAGCGAGGGCTCGTGCAATTGCAACTCTCTGTTGCTCTCCTCCGGAAAGTTTTTTTGGGCTGTGATTTGTGCGGTGAGAAAGCCCAACGGAGTTCAATAAATCCATGGCTTTTTCAAGGGCAAGTTTTTTCGGGAGGTTTCTCATTAATTGCGGAATCATAACATTCTCAAGGGCGCTAAATTCAGGGAGTAAGTTATGATACTGATAAACAAATCCGATGTTGTTTCTTCTTATTTCTGTCTTTGCATCGTCGCATAAACCAATGACATTTTTGCCGCCGATGATAATTTGCCCCGATGTCGGTTTTTCAAGAAGAGCAGCAATCTGAAGGAGTGTTGACTTTCCGGCTCCGCTTTCTCCAACGAGTGCTGCGCTCTCTCCTCTTGATATTCCAAAACTGACATTATCTAAAACATTGATAAATGCATCGCCTGAAGGAAAACGCATATGAATGTTTTTTAATTCCAGGATCATTTAGACATCTAAGTTAACGACTTTTTCAGCATTTGATTGGATGAATTCTCGTCTTGGTTCAACGACATCCCCCATCAAAATTGAGAAGATTTTGTCGGCTTCCTCTGCCTGCGTTGTCCTGACTTGAAGGATGCTTCTGGAAGCCGGATCAAGAGTCGTCTCCCAGAGCTGATCTGCGTTCATCTCACCAAGGCCTTTGTATCTGTTAACTGTCAGTCCTTTCTTTCCAAAATCGAGGATCTTTGCAGCTAAAGCTATTGGGCCATCGATATTGCAGGAATCTTTTCCGCCACCGAGTTCTAAAAGAGCTGGTTCCTGGAACATCATATCGAGTTTTGATCTCAGCTTTTGAATCCCTCGAACTTCAGGAAGGTTTTGAAAATCATGATCTATTGTTATTATTTCTTTCACACCAAAAGAAGTTGAAACTATCTCTAGAACCCCATTGTTGTCAATGGCATCAAACGATCCATCGCTTGTGTTGGATCTTCCAAGAGATTTCTTCAAAATTGCAAGATTAGCCTCAGATTTGTCAAACAGATATCCACTCATCAATAGTTTTTCGATGATATTAACGTTGTTAATATGAGCCGCGAGAGAGTTTATTGAGTGCGTGACTTTTAGGCAGATTTCAGTTGTGTGCTTAAGGTCTTGTCCTCTGATAGATTCGCCATTTGAGAATGTCAGCTTCGAATCTGCAATTGCGCACTCCAACAGATATTCTTCGAAGTTCTTCTCATCTTTTATATAGACAACGGAGCTTCCTCTTTTGACTTTATAGAGAGGTGGTTGCGCGATATAGAGATATCCCTTATCAAGCAGAGGGCGCATGTGCCTATAGAAGAAAGTGAGGAGAAGGGTTCTTATATGGCTTCCATCAACGTCAGCATCGGTCATGATAACAACCTTATGATATCTGGCTTTATCGATGTTGAAATCATCTTTGCCGATCCCTGTGCCGATTGCCGTGATGAGAGTTCCGATTTGTTCAGATGAGAGCATCTTGTCAAATCTTGCCTTTTCAACATTGAGGATTTTTCCACGGAGTGCTAGGATAGCTTGGGTTTTCCTATCCCTTCCCATTTTAGCAGAGCCACCAGCAGATTCTCCCTCGACTATGAATATTTCGCTCAGAGCTGGATCTTTTTCGGAGCAGTCTGCGAGTTTTCCAGGCAAGGATGCGATATCAAGAGCTCCCTTCCTTCTCGTCAGCTCTCTTGCTTTTTTTGCAGCCTCTCTTGCGGCGACCGCTTCGAAGACCTTGTCCAAGACGTCCTTTGCCATCGCAGGGTTTTCTTCGAACCAAGCGTTGATCGCCTCCGCAACTGCTGACTCAACAACTGGCCGAACCTCAGAGGAAACAAGCTTATCCTTTGTTTGTGAGGAGAATTTCGGATCCGGAACTTTGACTGACAAGACGCAGGTTAGACCCTCTCTTATATCATCTCCTGTTACAGAACTTTTCAAATCTTTTTTATTTGAAATTTTCCCGGGATTATTTGTGATATAGGTTGTTACTGCTCTTGTTAGAGCTGCCTTGAATCCGGCGAGGTGTGTGCCTCCGTCTCCCTGTGGAATGTTGTTCGTGAAACACAGTATGTTTTCATGATAGCTATCCGTCCATTCCATTGCCATTTGGACGACTATATCAGATTCAGGATTGCTCGAATTATCTGCCGTTATTATTTTTTGATGCAGAACGTTTTTTCCGTTGTTCAGATATTTAACGAACGCTTCAATTCCACCTTCGAAATGCAACTCCTTTGAATATGGAGAGTCGGATCTTTCGTCGATGATATTGATTCTAACTCCTGCGTTCAAGAAAGCCAGTTCTCTTATTCTTCTCTCAATTGTTGGCCTGTCATATTTTGTTATCTTAAAGATTTCATGATCTGCTTTAAATCGAACTAGGGTTCCTGATTTTATTGGCTCGTTCTCAGAGACAACTCTGATTGGCTCAACTGGAACTCCGTGATTGAACGTCATGAAGTATTTCTGATGATCTTTCCATACGGTTAGCTCAAGGATTTCTGAAAGGGCATTAACGACAGAAACACCGACTCCATGAAGACCTCCGGACACCTTATATGAGTTCTGGTCGAATTTTCCGCCGGCATGCAACTGAGTCATGATGACCTCTGCTGCGGAGACACCCATTTCAGAGTGGATGCCGACTGGGATTCCTCTTCCGTTATCCATGACAGAGATATATCCGTCTTCCTCGATTGTGACCGTGATATTGTCACAGTGACCTGCGAGGGATTCATCTATAGCGTTGTCAACAACTTCATAGACGAGATGATGAAGACCTGTTCCATCGTCTGTGTCACCGATATACATGCCAGGACGCTTACGAACCGCGTCAAGACCCTTTAAAACCTTTATCGAATCTGCTGTATAATTTGTGTTCATGTGGCATAAATCCTTTGTGGAGCTAGTGCATATTATACCACAAAAAGTCACATTATTACAAAGCCATTGTTCGAACGAAAGATTTGATATGTCTGTTAAACAATGTGGATGTTCAGTCCCGTGATTTTGTGGGTTGGGTCACACCTAAATAAATTAGGAATTTTGTCGCTCAGGGCAATAAAA
>CAXNGE010000044.1:0-4787 GCA_964201935.1 Alphaproteobacteria bacterium
AAAAGAAAAATTGACCAAACCCAATTTATTTAGCGTTTATCTTCAATTGGGCGTTTTTTGTTTTTGACATTATTTAAGGAAATAGAATATCCTTTAAATAAGAGAGACAGAATATTCGGACACTCTTTGAACGCTTTATCATATAAAAACGCGCTATACTGCTGGAGCAGGTTCTTATCTCACACCTTTTTCAATTTTTTCCTAATCTCTATTTTTGCTGTTTTAGTTAAAAAAATCATATCCAATGGCGAATTTGTAATTCCAGAAATTAGTGAGTTATTTCTTCTGAAAAACTCCCTACTACCATTATTTCTGATGTTCTTTGCCATACAGGCTTCCTTCACGGAAGTTTTTTTCAAACCATATAAATGCTTCTCTTTATTGCCAAAATTTAAAAAAACTCCGGGGAAACTAGTTTTTTTATTTTTGTTTATAGGGTTTTTGGTTTCTGTTTTGATTGTGAAGTTTACGCATAAAATTTCTGATATTATCGCTTTTTATACGGGGAACAATATTCTAGGTATCCAATTTTGGTTCATCATCACTGGCGTTTTTTTAGTCATCGCAAGCTTTTTAATCGTGAAAGTTTTTGTCGAAGAATATGCCGAAATAATCGTTGTGCCAAAATTAACAAAAAATTAACCTTTTTGCTATAAACCAAATCTAGTAGCGCACAATAGCGTGAAGTTAGTTTATCTGAGAAAAGGAGAATATTATGTCAAAAATAAAATATATAGTTGGGAGTTTTTTTGCCGCTGCAGCAGCAATTTCTAATATTCAAGCAATGGATTTTTTTGAGCCACAACCAGGCAAAGATTTTGCATCAATAATAAAGAATATCTGGGATCTGAAAACACAATCAAATGATTTATCTTCGGCAATTGACACACTATCAACACAGCTAAAAGAAGATCATAGTCTGGCAAATTTACGGATAGGATTTTTAAATTATTCTGTCTTGTATAGCGTTATAAATCTCATGGGGACAAATCCGTTTTGGGGAAATGAGGAATTAACAAAAAAACTGAAGGATCTTGCAACACTTATGCTCGATTGTGGGGCAGATCCAAATGCTGATTTTCAAATGCCTCCAAATGAAAAAATGTTTGAAGACTACGTTAAAGACCACAGTGTGTTATTTATGGCTGTTGATCATCCAGATTTAGTGAAACTAATGATAGAAAAATACAAAGGAGATTTTACAAAGAAGGATACTGATGGATGGAATTTGTTTGCATACGCTCTTAATCATGGTCAAAAAGAAGTTGCCGAATATGTAGCGAAAATCAATCCAGAAGATACCAAAGCGATGTTAGCAATTTTCTTGCTGCAAGAAAAGCCAAATGTCGACACTGATTTGATGATGTTTTTGAAACAAGAATTAGATATGTAACAAAGTCACAATTTTGCAGCTAAATTTATCAGGTGAAAAATACGAATGATAAGATGCTCGGATGGACGCGAAAAACGTCCATCCATAAGAACCCTGGCTAATTCCAAGGCATATATGCAAGAAGTTTTGCCATTCCACACCAGCCTGTCACTCCTGCGATAACCAGCCCTAAGCCAACAAAAATTGGGAACAGAAGGAATGCCGCATTTGCACCAATGCCAATTATCGTTCCTGCAACCACCAGAGATCCAGCAATTATTTGAACTTGTCTCATAATTGGGAGTTTGTCACTGATGGACACCGTATCAAATTTTTCTTTCTCCCAGGCTATGATTCCGCCCTCAAGATTATAAACCTCTACGTTTGGATTCATCTTTTTAAGCTTCAGATAGGCTTCTCCGCCTCTTTTTCCGGATTTGCATTGAGTGACAACTTTTCCCTTCGTCATGATAAGCTGATCTGCGCTCAAAATTGGAAGTGGAATGTTCTTCGCTCCTTTGATGTGTTTCTCAATAAATTCATCTGTATTTCGAACATCTATAAGATCCGCCGATCCTTCGGCAAGCATTTTTTTAAGCTCGCTTGGCTTGATTGTCTTAATTTCAGGACTTGGCACTGTTGTAGATACAGTTGTGCTTACGGATGAAGAGTTAGTGGCCATTGCATCGCTAACAAAGTAGGCTCCAAAGACCACAAAAGACAGCGCACAAATAAATTTTTTAAACATGAACAACCCAATAAAATATAAAAACTTAACGATATTATATCATCATGGGTTGATGTGGCGCACCAAGAATATTGCATGCAAAAACTTCATCAGTAGTGAGGTATTTTATCTTCTCGCAAACATTGATTGGTACGACACTTTCGCTTATATAAAAAACATCGATTGGATAGTCAAAAATATCAACCGCAGAGAATATGCCGTGTGTTATGCAAGCCTCTATTGATTCCGCTCCTTTTTCTTTTATTATTCTTGAGGCTATATTCAAGGTCCTGCCGGTATCAATAATATCGTCAACTATGATGCATTTCTTTCCTTTTATTTCTTGTGGTCCTGTTAGGATGCCCGTTATTTTGTCTATAAAAACAATTTCTTTGCCAAGTTTTTCAGCAAAAAGGGAGGCTCTTTGGGTGGCTCCAATGTCGGGAGAAACGATCAAGATATTTTGATCTTCTTTGCGATATATCTCAGAGAATATTTCAAATGAATTAATATTAGTGACAGGAATGTTAAAAGCAGAAATAGATGTAGTTGAATGAATATCAAGAGTTATGATGCTTGTCACTCCACGTGACTCCAGCATTTTTGCAATAACTCTTAGCTCATGAGATTTATCGGCTCTTGAATACGGCATGTATGGAATAATTGCCGTGATGTTTTGAAATCCATCTATCATAAATAGAAAGGACACGAAATCATGATTGGAATTGCCGGTGTTTGGAAAGAGCGCGAGAATATTTTTTCCCTCTAAAGATCCATTCACAAGAATCTCGCCATTGCTGCGAGTTGTGGCTTCTATCTTCAGAACCGGAATTTTTAGTCTATTGGCGATTCTGCAGGCTAGATCGTAGGATGATTCAATGGTAATAACTGAGTCAAACATTGACACCTTCAATATGAGCTCCCTATTAATAGGATAGCATAACAAAATGGAAATTCTCCATCCCAATTGAAGATTTGACACAAAATAACTTGATGCGATTGAAAAAAAATGTTATCATAGTTTTGAGAATATGTTCATAACTAACGCAGATGAGACCAAGAAAATGCAGGATAATTAGGGAAGCTGCCGGAGCAAGACTGTTCAAACCGAGCGGCTTTCGCACACGAAAGTTAGACGTCATTATATTATTAGAAGAAGAGCTTGAAGCCGTTAGGTTAGCTGATATGGAACAGATGGATCAGGAATCAGCGGCCAACCTCATGGACATATCTCGCTCAACTTTTTCTAGGGTCGTGAATAATGCGAGAAAAGTTATAGCAACGGCTCTTGTAAATGGATCTGCCCTAAAAATTAGTGGAGGTCATTTTAATTTGAAAGGAGATAATAATATGCCTAATAGAGATGGGACGGGGCCTTGCGGAAATAAGGTTATTGGCCGAGGTCTTGGCAATTGTGGAAAAGCCTCAATTACTAAAGAAGAGGCGGAAACAATAGCAGTAATCAAGACAAACGAGGTTAAAAACGATGAAAACGATATGAGAAGAGGCGGAAGAAGATCGCTCTCCAGAAAATGTCTTAGAAAATAAGACCTGGGGGCGATTGCGCCCCCATTAGACTTCACCTTAGAAAAACTCTAATCCTGAAAGACATTTGAATCAAGACTCCACACATCCACCCTACTCACTCCAAACAGCCCAGACGCCAAACCGTACACAGCAGCACAATCGCCAACAACCTCCCAAACCTATCATTTTTTCCGGAATGCGTCAAGAATAGTCCCAGATCAAGAAGCAGCCCCAACTCCAAACCGCCCCGCCGCCAAACCGTACATGAGCCGCACAAAAGCCCGAGACCTCACTAATTCCCCAACTGTCATTTTTTCCGGAATGCGTCAAGGATAGTCCCAGATCAAGACTCCACACAAAAATCCTCAGAATCATGCCTCCCAGGCGCAAAATCGTACATGAGCCGCACAAAAGCCCGAGACCTCACTAATTCCCAAACTGTCATTTTTTCCGGAATGCCTCCAAGAATTGTCACAGATCGAGAACTCACCAGACACTTGTCCCAGGCACACAAACGCCAAACCGCACATGAGCTACACTAAAGCCAGAGGCCTCCCAGACCAAAAACTGTCATTTTTTCCGGAATGCCTTAAAGAATTGGCACAGATTAAGACCCCACACATCCGCCCTTCCCACTCTAAGCGCCCCGCCGCCAAACCGTGTGAGCAGCACAACTGCCCACAACATCCCAATCCCAAGCCTGTCATTTTTTCCGGAATGCGTCAAGGATAGTCCCAGATCAAGACTCCACACAAAAATCCTCAGAATCATGCCTCCCAGGCGCAAAATCGTACATGAGCCGCACAAACGCCCACAACCTCCCAGATCCCAAGACTGTCATTTTTTCCGGAATGCGTCAAGGATGGTCCCAGATCAAGACTCACACATCCACCCTACTCACTCCAAACCGCCCCGCCGCCAAACCGTACATGAGCTGCACAAACGCCCACAACCTCCCAGATCCCAAGACTGTCATTTTTTCCGGAATGCGTCAAGAATTGGCCCGAATCAAGACACAACCACTCTGCTTTCCCTCATCAAACAGACCAGCCGCCAAACCGTGCGAGCAGCACAACCGCCCGCAACATCCCAATCCCAAACTATCATTTTCCTTTTTGGAACGATTTTCAAGAGGCCAGTTGGGAGGAATTAGTCAAGGCC
>CAXNGE010000045.1:0-4743 GCA_964201935.1 Alphaproteobacteria bacterium
ACCAAGATAGTGAATGACACAGGCTCCAGAGAAAATCTAGTAATGAATGCAATATTGCGCGCTCGAGGAAGCAAACATCAAGATAGTCAGACACTGATGTTACTCCTAACGCCTGAACAAATCACCTCACTAAAGACTTATAGAACAACAGCATTTCAAGTGGCATATGATCTTAATGTATTTTTAGAGGATGTGAATAATGTGAGAAGAGAGTTGAAAGCGCGGAAATAAACATTGAGGAGCTAGATTGATTATGCTAATATGGTTGAGAAATAAAACGTAGCACTTAAGGATTCATGAAAAAAACACTTTTGTCGTTAGTTGTTTTGGCGGGAGTTTTTATAGTGCACCATGCAATAGTATCCAGTGATACAACTGAAATTATTAGCCACAAAAACAAGACTGAAAATTTTGATTTATCTGTTTTTGAAAGACAGCTCGAGGCGAAGACCGATTTATCTCTGCCTCTTGAGACAGAAAAAGGCTTATTAAGGCAGTTAAGTGAATTTGAGTTAGGGCGCTTTCTTCTGAGAAACAAAGGCTTAAATGGATATTGGACATCTTATGCAATTTTGCATGGAATCGAGAAAGAAAACCTACCAGCTTTGGAGGATTGGTTTTTGCGTAAGGCGCCAACCGTCAAAGCAACAAGAGAGCGTTTTTATATATTTCAAAAACAGCTGCAAAAACGCTTAAAAAACGGCGCAACAATTGCTTCTGTTCCATGTGGCTTAATGGATGATCTTTTGATGCTGGATTACACTAACTTTAAGGATGTGTCTTTAGAGGGTATTGATTTGGATCAAGAATCTTTGAATCTTGCGAATGAAAATGCAAAAAAACATGGCATTAAAAATGTCCAGTTCAAGAAAAAAGACGCCTGGAGCCTCGGTGTTCAAAATAAATACGACCTCATCACAAGCAATGGTCTCAACATATATGAACAAAACGAGGAGAAGCTCATAAAGCTTTATAGAGAGTTTTATGTTTCTCTTAAGCCAGGCGGTGTTTTAATTACAAGCTTCCTAACGCCTCCTCCTGCAATATCAAAGGAATCAACCTGGAAAAATTATGACATCGACGCTGCCATAAAACAAAAGGCGATATTTTCAGATATCATTCAAGCAAAATGGCAGGCTTTTCAAACGGAAAAAAACACACGAAAGCAACTCGCCAAGGCTGGCTTTCGAGTCCTAGAGGTCATTTATGACTCTCAAGGGATGTTCCCAACGATTATTGCACAAAAAGACGGGAATTAAATTTTTCAGAATAACTTAGAGACAACTATTTGAAGCGCGGTTGCGAAAACAGCCGCCAAAACATCATCGAACATTATCCCAATTCCCACCGTGTTGTCGCTTCTTTTCATAGCCTTTTCTATTGTCCTGATTGGAAAAGGTTTCCAGATATCAAATATTCTGAATAAAAGAAAGTTAATTAATATCGAAATATAAGAAAGACTGCTAAATAATCCAAGAATATATAATCCTAAAAATATTCCACATGCCTCATCGATGACTGCATAGCCAGGATCCCTGTTAGATTCATATTTCTTTCTTATTATAAATATATCGCAAAGAGCCGAGCCGATAATGAATGTAAGGACAGACAAAATCAAAAAGACGTTCAAATAATTCGGAGAAAAGTGAAATATTAACAGTGAGATAACGCTTGCAAAAATTGATCCAACTGTGCCGGGCATTTTTTTGGATATAAGTCCCGTGCCGAAGAAGGAAATTATAAACAGACAGATATGTCTAGCAATTGGTTTTCCAGATCGTTCCATCTTTTGTGTCCTCTATAACAATGTTGTTTTGGAGAAGGATTTTTCTTAATTCATCCGCCTGGGCATAATCTTTGCGCAATTTTGCTTCATTTCTCTTATAGATGATTTCCTCGATCCATTTTCTTTTGTTTCCGCAGACATTGCAAAACCAAGACTGCGGATCTTTGTTTAGGATTCCTAAATAATATTTGCATGTGTTAACTAAGGTTGTAACTAATCTTATTTTAGTGTTGATTCCCTCCTCTTTGTTTATTTCATCAACCAAGGCATGCAAGATTGATATTGCCTTCGGGATATTCATGTCATCAAGGATTGCATGCACTGCATCAATAGAAACTCCATCAAAATCCTTTGCAAGTTTTGTGCACCTGATTGCATTATACCAACGATCCAAGATGTTTTTTGCTTGCACTAGCGTTTCTTCACTAAAATTCATAGGAGCGGCATAATGACTCATTAAAAACGCCATCCTTAAAACTTCACCATCAAATTTTTTAAGAATATCGTTGACTGTGAAGAAATTCCCCAGCGATTTCGACATTTTTGTTCCGTTGATGTTGAGATGGCCATTATGCACCCAATATTTCGCCATTGTTTTGCTTCCGTTTATGGCGCAGGATTGAGCTATCTCGTTTTCATGATGAGGGAAGACCAAATCCACACCGCCCCCATGAATATCAAAAAATTCTCCGAGATATTTGGAGGCCATAGCGGAACATTCTATGTGCCATCCTGGTCGCCCTCTTCCCCAGGGGCTGTCCCATCCAACGGGAAAGTCATTATCGACGGGCTTCCAAAGCACGAAATCCAGAGGATTTTTCTTAAGAGTGTCGACTTCAACTCTGGCTCCCGATATGAGATCTTCCTTATTTTTCTTGGATAGAGAGCCATAGTGCTCGAATGAAGAAACGTCGAAGAACACATGCCCAGTTGATTCATAGGCATTGCCATTGGTGACAAGCTTCCCTATTATTTCTATCATATCATTTATATGTTCAGTGGCTAGAGGCTCGACATTCGGTGGCAAAACATTCAAGGCTCCTATATCCTCGTGATACATTTTTATCGTTGTTTCCGTGAGATCTTTTATAGTTATATTGTGCTTTGCCGCTTCTTTATATATCTTATCGTCAACATCTGTGATATTTCGGACGTATGTTACTTTAGGATACAGGTTCTTGAGTATGCGATACAGAACATCAAAAACAACAGCTGGCCTAGCATTTCCAATATGCGCTCTGTCATAGACTGTCGGTCCACAGACATACATTCTAACGTTATTTCTGTCAATAGGATTGAAAACTTCAGTCGTTTCTGACAGCGTATTATAAAGTTTTAGCTTCATTTTTTCTTAGCGACAGCAACGAGGGCAGGCCTCAGCAACCTGTCATAAATCATGAACCCATCCTGCAAAACCTGCACGACCAACCCTTGTTTCTCATCGTCCTCTATTTCAACAACTGCCTGGTGGAAATGCGGATCAAATTTGCAATCGACGGCCTCAATTATCGTGACACCATTGCTCTCCAGCGTTTTGTCGAGAACGGCCATCGTGAGCTTAACTCCCTCGATTATATGATCTGTTGAGGCATCGCTATTAGACAGAGCAAGCTTCAAATTGTCCCTGATGGAAAGAACATCCTTCGCAAATTTGGATATGCCATATTTCATTATGTCGGTTTTTTCTTTGGCAGCGATTTTTCTGATGTTCTCAGCCTCTGCAATCGCTCTCAAGAGCCTATCTTCCAGAGAAACCAGTTCTTCCTTTAATAAATCAATGTCACCAATAACTGTCTCTTTTTCCGCCTGCTGTTCACATTTTTTTTTGTCACTCATTTTGATTCATTCCTAAAAACACCAACCAATTGCCTGCTAATATTATAGCATAAATCGTCCGTTTTTGCCTCAGGAAAAGCCAAACTTACAACAACCAATCATTTTTCAGCATGCGAGCTGATAATCCTCTTATTTTAAGTTTATAGCAGACAATATCAATTCCTAATGGAAAACGAGCCCCATTGCACAGAGGCTCTATGTCACTCCTATAAATTCCTCAAAAACAATCGGCCTCCAAAAACTTTATCTTAGTTGAAAAAAATAGATTTTTCGTAGAATGTGCATTATAATGTCCGAGGATCAGGCCAATATATGATATACGGGCTAATTTTTATGTTTTCGGAGGAAATATGTTTAAGCAAGTTATTATTCCTTTAGCAATTGCACTGACAACCGGTGATCTCTTCGCTATGGGGCGAATGCAAGATTTCCAAGCGCCAATGCAGCGGGCTCAAGTAGTCCCAACCTTTCCTTTGTTAGTGGAAGCAAAGCCTCAGCAACCCATGATCGAATTTTCTTTACTGCAAAAGCAAGGAGAACGACAACTTAGAGTTGAAAAGAAAAATGGAGAATATTGCACATACATCGGAGCAACGAGCACTCCATTCACAGGCAAAGTCGAAAGACTCAAATATCAATATAGCTGTTATTCAGGAGATCTGGTTAATGGCAAAGCTCATGGCCAAGGTAAGCGCTACTATGAGGACGGAACAAGATACGAAGGAGGACATAAAAACGATAATCGGGATGGCCAAGGCAAGTTCTACGATGAGAATGGAAGGCTTATGTACGAAGGATCATATAAAGATGGCAACCGGGATGGCCAAGGCAAGGCGTACTATGAGAATGGAAAGATTGCGTACGAAGGATCATGGAAAGATGGCAACAGGGATGGCCAAGTCAAGTTCTACGATGAGAATGGGAAGCTTATGTACGAAGGATCATATAAAGATGGCAAAATGCATGGCCAAGGCAAGCAGTACGATGAGGATGGAAAGCTTGTGTACGAAGGATCATGGAAAGATGGCAAAATGCATGGCCAAGGCAAGTACTACTACGAGGATGGAAAGCTTGTGTACAAAGGATCATATAAAGATGGCAAAATGCATGGCCAAGGCAAG
>CAXNGE010000046.1:0-4676 GCA_964201935.1 Alphaproteobacteria bacterium
TGGGAAGGCTTCTCAACGACAGAATTAGGTTCATCGATTGGTATGAGCTATGCCCTGACACAAAAGTTCTCGCAGAGTTGGGATTATACAATCTCCAATAGGAAATTCAATGATGTTTGGGATAATGCTGCTCCTGTCGTTAAATATCAGACAATGGATATGAATAAGCTGATAAAAGGCCAATACAAAACTGAAACTTCAAGTATATCTTCTGTGAAGCATACGATCAGCTATGGAACACAGTTTATGACGGGGCTCAAGGGGATGTTCAAGGCAGCCTTCGGAACGACATTCGCTGGCCTTGGCGGGACTGCAAGGCATATGAAAAACGAAATCAATGGAAGCTATCTCATTCCAATAAGCAGGAAAACAAACGTTAAAGTTTCTCTTGGTGCTGGAATGTTGAGCAAGATCGGGAACAAGAATCCTAATATAATCGATAGCTATTCACTTGGGCTTGATTCGTTCAGAGGTTTCGACGATTCAGGACTTGGCCCGAGAGCAGAGACGATTAGAGCAATGATGATTCAACATCCGAAAACAAAAGAAATAACCACGACCAACACGGAATACTATAACTATGCCGGTGCCAAAAAGTTCTGGAAGGGGACCGTTGAAATGACATTCCCAATCGGGTTGCCGGAGGAGCTCCAATTCAGAGGCTTTGTATTCTCAGACTTTGGAACTCTTTGGGATGCTCCGGAAAAAGGCGAAAAGTTTATAACCTATGACAAGAGTGGACAAAAGCATAAAGATGGAACGCCATACGCCTCATGCGCATTTGATAATAATTTAGGGAATAGGGTGGTTGGATTCAGAATCAGAGATAACAGGAAGATAAGATCGTCGGTCGGTCTCGGAATCTCTCTCATGACTCCTTTCGGCCCTATGAAGTTTACCTATGCAATTCCTGTGCATAAAGAGAAATACGACGAGAGTTACAAGTTCTTGCTTGGATTCACAGCAAGTTTCTAAGGGGGGTTATCTGTGTTAGGGAGCAAAAAACGGTAGTGTTTTTTCTCCCTATGCAAACAAGAGGGCAATTTTACTTGCCCTTTTGTTGTGTTGATTATTTTGCTTTTGCGGCGGCTAGTGCTGCTTGGCTTGCCTGCGCTTTTGCTAATTGAGCTTCGGCTTTTGCTTTTGCAGCATCGGCGGAGGCTTGAGCTTTGGCGGATTGAGCAGCGGCTTTGTCTGCTGCTTTCTGTATTTTTTGTTCTGCATCCGTTGCTTTTTCTGCTGCATGTGTTGTTTCTTTAAAGAGTTTAGATTGCGCACTGAGGAGTGGAATTAACTCACTTAGCTTCAATTCATTAGCCGTTGCTGTTTGTAACAGAGCGTTTCCTGGTTGAATCTTAGAGAGATCACCTTTAACTGTCTGTGATTTTTGAGCAAGAGAGGCCATATATTTCACTACAGCAGCTGTTTCAGCTTGCATAGTCGTTAATTGTGCGAAATTACCTGTGTTACTTCCGAATTTAGTTAAGTCTCTGTTGCTTACGTCGGCTACAATTTTTGCTATGCTAGCAAGAGTAGAAATCATTCCTTTCATCATGGTTTCCTCTCCAGTGACAGGTTTGCCTAGCTTAGGGCTTAGAGCATTCATGGTCTTACGCATCTCAACTACTGTGGCGAAAGCCGCCTGGATAGCCGCGATAGAGTTCGTTGTTGTGAGTGATAATTTGCCCCCCTCGTCCTTCATCTTTGCGATCGCGGTAGACGCGCTCATTGCTTGATTTTGAGCGGCAACGGCGACAGGAGCAGCTCCTGGAGCGACAGCGGCTGCGGCCGCAGTAGTGTCTGTAGCATAAATAGCGGTTGACAGCATGAGAGCTATTGCGATATTCTTCATCATAATATAATCCTCCAAAAAAATATGTATTCTTATTACTCTTTCTATGATACCTCGTAAAAATTAAAAAACAGTTAATGCAGTGTGTTTTTGGCGTAAGAAATTTCTAAAAAAAGTGATGCACTAGTTGTTAGTTTGATTTGAAGAAATTTTTGAAAATTAACGGATTATTAACTTTTTTATGATATTTTGAAGCTGCCCCGAACCAACAGTTGTCAAAACATGTTTCAGAAATTCGAAGAATGCAATATAATCAGTTGTTAAGATGATGACTATTGGATTTTTTCATGCATACTCAAACATTTTCCTACTTAAAAGATTGTATAAAAGAACTTGATATATTTAAAGTTTTAGATGAAGACACTGGTTATATCAAGTCAATCGCAAAAGTTTTTGATGAACTAGATGATATCTTGGTCTTTGGAACCGGTGGATCAAGTCTCGGGGGGAAGTGCCTCGTGAATTTTCAATCTCAATATGAGGGTGGCACCCCAAGAGTGACTTTTATCGAGAACACGGATTCTAGATCTTTTTTAAATGCTATCGATAAGTGTGATCCTAAATCCACTGGAGTTATAGTAATTTCGAAATCCGGAAGAACAACGGAGCCACTCATGCTGTTCTTAACTCTGTGTGAAATTTGGAAAGATTTTGATTATTCCAAGAGAGCAATTGCTATCACAGAGTTTTCTGAAAATAACGATCTGAAAATTTTGGCTGAGTCAAAAAACATGAAAGTCTATGAGCACAACAAAAATATCGGAGGAAGGTTCTCGGTATTTTCAATCGTCGGTCTTTTGCCCGCAGTTCTTGGAGGTGTCGATATAGATCTCTTTATAAAAGGGGCAAAAAGCGTTATTAACGAAATTCAATCATTTCAAAGTTGTGAAGATTGTTCGATTTTTAAAGATATCACAATGATGCATAAGGTGCTATCAAGCGGAAAGGTTGATCAGCATGTTCTGCTTAGCTATTCCGACTTGTTGAGCGACTTTGGCAGTTGGTTCGTTCAGCTGACTGGGGAAAGCCTCGGGAAGACTGACAGGTTTGGAGTCACTCCCGTCAAGGCGACCGGAACAATCGATCAACACTCCCTATTGCAACTTTTCTTAGGAGGGCCAAAAAACAAGCTATTTACAGTTATTATTCAAAAAAACAATCTAGAGACTCCTAAAATAAACAATTCCACAGATTCAAAAATAACAATCGCCCTGCGCAATCACACGATTCAAGAACTTATGTTTGCTCATCAAAAAGCAACAATAGAAGTCTTGAGAAAAGTTTCCTCCGTTAGAGTTTTAGAATTTGAAGAGTTTAATATTGAATCAATTGGTTTCTTGATGATGCTTGGTTTCATAGAGGTTATAACTATCGCGCATCTCGAAGGAATCAATCCTTTTGATCAGCCGGCTGTCGAGGAATCAAAAAATCTTGTGATGCAATATTTGAAAGAGGGAAAATAACTGATAGGGCCTGCGTGCCCTCCTCCATCTTTCTTTTTATGTATGAGTTCATATGTTTTGAGACGGGTTATTGCATACTAAGAGGGCTTTTAGTACACCCGTTAGGGGTGGCAGCCTTGCAGTGCTAAATTGGGGCTGGAATCATTATATTTTTCAACAAACTTTAATAGTCCTCTCCTGAACTTACAAGGTGAATATTTTTGGATATTATAACTTTCATAAAGTTCCTCTCTGAATGTTTTATTGACACTTTCGGAGCTTGCAACAGTGTTTTTAAAGGAAAGGTGTTTAGGAAACCTATTCAACCTAGATGTTTAGAAGCCGTAACATCACGATGAAAAATAATATAGCTGAATATAAGAAATGTTAAAAATCCTCGAGGGAGTTTTTGAAGTTGTATTTTGATGCGCTCTTGATAAGATCGTCAAGACTAGAAAAATCAGACTGTCTGTAAAATAATTCTGCGTCTTTTCTATGCCGAGTCATTGCTACGTAGAAGGCTTTTGAGTCCATTTTTGGGCTTGCAACAATAACGACATTGTCGAATGTTTTTCCTTGGGCTTTGTGCAGGGTTATGGCGTAGGCGTAGTCTATTTTATCATAATCCTCTATATTGATTTTTCTTCTTTCTGAGCCCGTTTGTACTTCCAAAATATTATCAGTATACCCTTTAATTATCCCCATCTGTCCGTTCTTAATACCGAAATCCTTATGATTTTTCAAAAACATTATTTTATCATTCTTAGCAAAAATCTTGCCATCAATTTCAAATAAATTGTTATCTAACTCTCTATTGGTTTTCTTTATTTTCCTGACGGCTTTGTTTATTTCATCGCACTCATTTTTAGTGTAGCAGAGAATGACTGAGTTTCCCAGTTTTTCAAAATCGACATACTTTGCAGATGCAGTAAAATCAATGTTATTAGACTCGTGTATTCTGTTTTTCACATTGTACATATACATAGCTGTCTGTATGTTGAGCCCAGAAAACTCTAAACTTGCCTCTCTCATCCAAGCTGTTTTTTGCCTGATGATTGTTTTTAACTCAAAATGAGGAGATTCTTTTGTGAAAAGTCGAAGGCAATCTCCCGCGGCTATTGGTTTAAATTGATTGCTGTCTCCTACGATTATCACCTTCATCTTAAATCTTTCCGCAGCATTAAAAATCTTTTTCCAGTGATCTGTGCCAATCATCCCGGCCTCATCAACAATCATAACATCTCCGGCATTGGGGCGCCCTCCAGTATTACAGATCCATTTATAATAAATCCAATAATCTATTGAGTGAGATTCAATTAAGGCTATCTTCTCAAGATTTTCAGCAGCCAGTGAGGAGAGACTCATGCCTATAACTTTTGCTC
>CAXNGE010000047.1:0-4658 GCA_964201935.1 Alphaproteobacteria bacterium
TTGTCGCAATTTGCTTTGCTGGAGCCAAGAGAGCCTGCTTGATTATATTAATCCCGATTTTCTGATCTTCGTTAGCTCCCTTAAGATCAGCCAATTTTGCAATAGCCCTAAGCAAGGCAACTCCACCGCCTGGAACAACGCCCTCCTCAATGGCCGCCTTTGTTGCATGCATCGCATCGTCAACTCTGTCCTTCTTTTCCTTGACCTCAACTTCAGTTGCTCCACCGACTCTGATGACAGCAACCCCGCCTGCCAATTTAGCAAGCCTTTCTTTGAGCTTTTCTGTGTCGTATTCAGAGGTGGATTCCTCGATATGAGCCTTTATTTGCGAGCAACGAGCTTGAATGTCTTCCTTGTGTCCTGCTCCCTCGACAACCGTCGTGTTATCCTTTGTTATAATGACCTTCTTGCAGGAGCCAAGCATCGTTATATTAACATTCTCGAGCTTGATTCCGACATCTTCTGAAATTACAGTCGCGCCCGTTAAGATAGCGATATCTTCGAGCATTGCCTTTCTTCTATCTCCAAATCCCGGAGCCTTAACTGCGGCGACTCTAAGGCCTCCTCTGAGCTTGTTGACAACGAGGGTTGCTAGAGCCTCTCCTTCGATTTCCTCTGCGATTATGATGAGAGGTCTTCCAGATTGCACAACGGCTTCCAAGACAGGCAACAGTGGCTGAAGTCCTGAGAGTTTCTTCTCATGAATGAGAATAAATGGGTTCTCGAGCTCGCAGGTCATCTTCTCAGCATTCGTGACGAAATAAGGAGAGACATATCCTCTGTCGAATTGCATTCCCTCAACGATATCAAGTTCCGTCTGGAAAGACTTTGCTTCCTCGATTGTTATCACTCCTTCTTTCCCGACTTTTGCAACGGCATCTGCGAGCATTTCGCCAATTTCTTTTTCTCCATTAGCAGAGATTGTTCCGACCTGAACAATTTCCTCGTTCGTGGAAACGGCCTTTGATTTTTCTTTCAAGAAATTCACTGTTAAATCAACGGCGAGATTAATTCCTCTCAAAAGATCCATTGGATTGGCTCCTGCAGAGACGGATTTAATACCCTCTGTCAAGATAGCCTGAGCCAAAACTGTCGCGGTTGTGGTGCCGTCTCCCGCGAGGTCAGAAGTCTTGTTTGCGACTTCCTTGACCATCTGAGCGCCGACATTTTCGAATCTATCAGAGACTTCGATTTCCTTTGCAACAGAGACTCCGTCCTTCGTTATCCTCGGGGCTCCATATGATTTTTCAATCAAGACGTTTCTGCCCTTTGGCCCCATCGTGACCTTAACGGCGTTAGCAAGGGTGTTGACGCCCTTGAGGATTTTCTCTCTGGCTTCCGAGCCAAATTTTATTTCTTTTACTGCCATTTTTTATTTCTCCTTATAAATTATTCAAAAATTCCCATGATGTCGGATTCTTTCATGACCAAATAATCTTTCCCGTTGATTTTTATCTCGGTTCCAGACCATTTTCCGAAGAGAACTTTGTCTCCCGCCTTCAGTTGCAAAGGAATAATTTCACCGGTCTTTTCAGAGCGGACTCCAGAGCCAACAGCAGCGACAAGGCCTTCAATAGGCTTTTCTTTTGCCGTGTCTGGGATGATAATCCCTCCTGATGTTTTTGATTCAGTTTCTATGCGCTCCACGAGCACTTTATCGTATAAAGGTTTAAAATTCATATACATCTCCTATTTAAATATTAGCAATCTGCCTTTCTGAGTGCTAATTTATACGAAAATTCAAAACTTGTCAACAGAAAAAATTGTAAGCCAAATTAATTGTACCTTTACCTTTTAAGAGTAATATAAAAATCAAGGCGACAATATTTGTAATGACGTCGCTGATCTCAAATTTGAACGATACTGGAGGAAACATGAATATTAACAAATTACTATTATGTGTTATGGTTATGGCAATGTCATTTGTGGCACAGCATGATGCACAAGCGACAGACCCTTTGCAGCAACAAGTGAAGCCTATTTTCACGAAGGTTGAGGCTGCTGCAACGGAGGAAATGGAAGAAGACGTGCCTAATCCGTTCGCATTAAAGGAAGAAACGGTTGCCGTTACAAAATCGCCGGAAGAAGTGCTCAAAGAAATTCAAGAACAAGAAGAAAAGAATTGGGCTGCATATTACGATAAAAAGCTGGAGGCGCTGCAGGGAGAGGAATGTGCCGAGCAAAGAGTCATCGTCGAAAAGGAGAAGGCACATTATACGGAGCCTCAAATAAAACTTCTAAGGAATGCTTACCAGGAATTTTGCCTTAAGATGGATCCTGATATGTTGATGGTTTTTGAGAATGCATTTGCTGACTCAGGAATGACAAACTTATCAGACATTATATATCCACCAAACAACACAGCAATAAAAATGCTATTCTTTATTAATAAAACAACGGGACTAGCAAATCGTGTGGTTGACACAGTGTTTTTTCCATCTGTTTTGGGGAATAATCCAGTTTTAGCTGAAGTTAATAACTTGAATGAAAAAACTTGCCATGGAATAGACGCAGATGCTTTGCAAAGATGGCAGCCTCTATACATTAGAGCCTCATGCAAATTATTCGAAAAAATTGCGCCAATCATGAATAATATAAGGCAGAATAATGCTGCCTTTGTTTCTTCCGTTTCTTTTTTGGAACTGACAGCAACAATCATGACAAAGATCGAAGGTGAATCTAAAAAATTTGCTCAAGAGATTCCAGATGCGACGATGAAATTATGGCAAAAATTGTATATTGAGTCGTCGGTTCCCGTTGTAAACAACCTTGCAGTATTGATGAGAAGGCTTGTTGCACAAGCTCAACAAGAGGCTCAAGAAAAGGCTCAAAAGCAAAAAGAGGAAGAAGGCATAGATAAGGTAGATTAATTTTTAATCCTTCTTGATAGACAAAACGGTCAGTTTGCAAATGATCGTTTTGTTTTTTTATGCCAGCAACTCTTTCAATATTTCGTTAACCATCTCTGGGTTTCCCTTGCCTTGCAAAGCCTTCATTGATTGCCCAACGAAAAATCCGAAGAGCTGGATTTTTCCTGCCTTATATTGCTCGACCTGCGACTGATTTTGGCTTATGATTTCCTCGATCACTTTTCTGATCACAGAATCATCTTGAATCTGAACGAGTCCCAGATCCTCAACAATTTGTTTTGGATTTTTCATTGTCTCTGTCATGTTTGCGAAGACAGTCTTTGCGATCTTTCCAGATATTGTCTTATCGATAATGAGGTCGACCAATTCGGAGATGTGCTCTATTGGGAAGCCTATGTGTTCGATTGTCTTGCCTTCCTTATTCAAAATCGCGAACAATTCCCCGATCATCCAGTTGGCAATTAACTTTGCTGATTCAGATGGTTTAAACTTTGAAGCCTTGAGTGCCCTTTCGAAATAATCTGCTGTATCTTGATCTTCTATCAACACATCGGCATCGGAGATCGTTAATCCATATTCTGAGACAAACCTTGTTCTTTTTGCATCTGGAAGTTCTGGCATTGATTTCTTTAGATTTTCGATTCGCTCAGTCGTCAGGACGACAGGCTTGAGATCTGGATCCGGGAAGTACCTATAATCAGCGGCGTCTTCCTTTGATCTCATTGATCTTGTTTCTCCGGCGTTTGCGTCAAAGAGTCTGGTTTCTTGAATGACTTTTTCTCCGCTTTCTATGAGAATTATCTGTCGTTCTATTTCATATTCCAGAGCCTGGCCTAGAAATCTTATTGAGTTGATGTTTTTTATTTCAACGCGAGTGCCGAGAGGCTCGCCCGGTTTTCTTATTGAAACATTTGCATCGACTCTTAGGTTTCCTCTTTCCATATTGCAGTCGCAGGTTTTCGCGTATCGCAGGATCATCCGAAGTTTCTTCACATATTGCATAGCCTCGTATGGGGATCTCATATCTGGTTTCGAGACGATTTCCATGAGGGCGATTCCGGCTCTATTGAGATCAACATAAGAATAATCCGGAGATAAATCGTGGATACTCTTGCCGGCATCTTGCTCGATATGAATTCGCTCTAGCTCTATTCTCTTTTGGTTTCCGTCTGGGAGGTCTATATCAACATAGCCACCGGAAACTATTGGATAATACAGCTGTGATATCTGATATCCCGAGGGCTGATCTGGATAGAAATAATTTTTTCTATCAAATTTTGAGATTTTATTGATAGTTCCGTTAATTCCGAATCCAGATTTAATCGCTTGATCTATGCAGAATGAATTGACAACAGGAAGAGTCCCCGGCATTGCTGCATCGTAAAAATTGACTTGCGTATTTGGATCGGCTCCGAATTCAGTTTGGCTGTGACTGAAGAGTTTGGCTCGTGATGATATTTGAGCGTGCACCTCAAGTCCTATAACAACTTCCCATCCTTTTACTAAATTATTAGTCATTTTTTTTGTCATGTCTTCATTTTGATAGATACGTCAATTTTCCCACAAAAACGAACGCTTTGCAAAATAAAATTGAAGCAAAAAACCATGGAAGTCACGATATATTTAACTGCTCTGTTTTCTAATAATGTCTACCAAACTTGCTGCAGGTGCTGCGATTTGAATGTACAGTCCGATCTAACTCACAAGTCTGTGCCGTGTTAAAATACTTTCAAATTTTCCTATGAAAAATTCGAAAGTTGGTTATTTTGAAAATTTTCTCCGAGGGCG
>CAXNGE010000048.1:0-4592 GCA_964201935.1 Alphaproteobacteria bacterium
GAGTGTTCTCGGTCTTGACCTGCTCGTCGATTCGCTTATTTGCCTCGATAATTTCGGCATCTTTCTTGACGGCCAGCCCGTCTGGTCTTAATCCAATCTCCGCAGATTTCGTATGCAGGAGCGCCCCAACCTTGAGATAGAATTTCTCGGTGCCAACAAGCTCTGCAACGTCGTCTATTTTCCGAACGAGCTGCTCTTCGTCCATGAGCCTGAGGGACGGAAATGCGCCCAGTGTTGAGCTCCGAAGGGCGGGCTCCGTGAAGAGAGATCCAATTCCAAGGCCAATCTGCTGGGAGTGGGATTCAGACTTAAAAAGGTCGGTCAATGTTTCAACAGTCAGTGAACCTTCGACTACCATTTCCAGAAAATTTAAAGAAAATCATTTTAAAGATTATAGCATAAACTTTGCTTTTTTGCTGCCTCTTTCAAAGACTTTAGGAATTTTGCCTTTGGCGGCTTGTCATTCCAGAAGAATTATCCTGAAGACTATGTATCCTCCATAAAAACCACTTTCAAACTTAGCTGCTCGTAGTGTGAAAATTTCTATGGATTCCGTGTTGGTTTTAGGATTTCATAAAACTGCTGAGGATGTCAAAACAAAAAAACGCCCATGTAAAAAGAAACTATCACTTTCTACCAAACAGTCTACTCCAAAATCCTTTTTTTGCTAGAGGTTCTGGCTGCTGGATAAGCGTTGATGTATTGCGCTCGTCCTCTTGAGCTTTTTCTTCTTGTTCAACAAGATATTCAAAGAAATCAGTAAATGAATCCCATTTGTCGATTTTGTATTTAAATTTTCCAGTTTCGGAATAATTATAAAGATCTTCATAATCGCACCAAACAATAGGTGTGGGTTTTTCTGGAGAATCTTGCGTAAACATCAGTACGAACGAGACATCAATTTCAGCGGATAGGATTAAAATCTTGTCTATGTTATTATGTTGTTTACGGTAATAAAGATTGTCATCTATAATTATAATATCGTCATTTACAACCGTTCCATCATTCGATATATAAGCCTTAGCTTCATCTGTATAAGCTTCAAAACTAAAAAAATTAAAATTATCTTCCAATGAATAATAAGGAAATTGATTGACAATAGATACATAATCGTCTGGCAATACAATACTCAACAAAAGCATCGTTTTTGTTAAAGAATTTTCTATACCATAGCGCATATCAAAACTAACAGCTGGAAGGAAATGTTCTTTCCTCCACTTGTTCACACTATTTTTAGCCCTCTCACAAAGCTCATTTACTCTATTTGAATTTTCCATTTTCTATTAACTCCGCAACAAATTGATGAACGTTTTGTTTGGTATTTCTCCAAATTGCAGAGCTGTGATCTACTGGTTCTAACGGATTTTTATTGCCATATCCGTATGAACTATGAAGTGTAGACGTATATTTTTTATGAGTTTGTTCCGATAAATACATTAGATCAGCGTCTGCATTTTGTCCGACATGGTGAAGATTGACTGATTTCCCGTCAAACCCGATTGGAGCCAATCCATTTTTCATACGTTCTAAATTCGTCAATCCAGCGTACTTACCTGTTTGTGTTTTATCAATAAACTTTGGATCGAACTCATTGCAGATAAATATACTTCTCTCAAACTCTGTTCCAGGTTCTTTCCATTTAAATTTATTGAAAAGCACATCTGGATGTAGTGCCTCTGCAACTGTTTTTTCACATTTACCAAACTCATTCGCAACAAAATGCTTGCTATACATTTTCGTTAAGAAATTTTTCTCTAAAACCGGAGCATGTTTTATCGCCTTTACGCACTTGTTCAGCTTATATCCGCAATATCCGACAGCCCCAAGAGTCATTGCTCCACCGGCCGTTAGAGACTGTGTTATTGCGAATTCATCTCCTGCTGCTTTCCTTTGAGCTTGAACTGACTGTGACAGGCTTTTTCCTTGCATTCCGGCATCATATCCAGCCATTCCGCCAGGAATTATCAGCTCTCCACATGCATATCCAATTTGATTTAATGTACCGATCATAGTGTCTGCAAACTTACAAAACTCATAACCAACCTGCCTTAAATATTGCTTTGCATTTACTGACAATGTTGGATCCGCAAGATCCTGTGAGATCTGCTCCTTCATAGTTTCTACTTCTTGCTTATATAAAAACAAAGCCTGCTGGATTTCGCCAGCCGCATCGGAGGCTAAAGAATTTTGCAATTTTGCCTGTGATTCCGTATCAAGTTGCTTAAGTTCCAAGGTTTTTTCGTGCTTTAATAGTACTTTTTCAACCTTTTGTCTTGCAGCTTCAACCTTCTCGACTTTTCCCTCAACTTTTTTGTAGACTTTTCCAACCTCTTCGGACTCCCTTTTTGCATCCTCCATGGTGGCGCCTTCTTGTAGTCTCTTCACCATGAATTGTTGGCGGACTTTATTAAACTCGTCGATTTGGGAGGAGCAGGCGATGAGCTCGCTGACGCAGGGGTTGATGACATTTCGTTTAAGAGTGTTCTCGGTCTTGACCTGCTCGTCGATTCGCTTATTTGCCTCGATAATTTCGGCATCTTTCTTGACGGCCAGCCCGTCTGGTCTTAATCCGATCTCCGCAGATTTCGTATGCAGGAGCGCCCCAACCTTGAGATAGAATTTCTCGATGCCAACAAGCTCTGCAACGTCGTCTATTTTCCGAACGAGCTGCTCTTCGTCCATGAGCCTGAGGGACGGAAATGCGCTCAGTGCTGAATTCCGAAAGGCGGGCTCCGTGAAGAGGGATCCGATTCCAAGGCCAATCTGCTGGGAGTGGGATTCAGACTTAAAAAGGTCGGTCAATGTTTCAACAGTCAGTGAACCTTCGACTACCATTTCCAGAAGTTTTGAGCGGATTTTCGCCCCGCTAAAGAGGCCGTTTCCAATTCGGACATACAACTCATTGGCATTCAAAACCATTGATTTGTTGGCTTCTTTATGAAAACTACTTGATGATTCCTGAACGCTGACACTTTGAGCTGCGGCGACAAGAGGAGTCACTCCAAGCGCGATTCCCAATGTTTGAGCAGAGCCAAATGAAACTCTCCAGCCGCTTGATTCAACAGATTGAGTGACTGTTTGTTTTGGTGCGACTGCTGACAGTTCTTCCGTATCGATTGAGGCTTTATCAACGTTCCAAATGCCCTCAAGATGAGTTCTGTCGTTGCTGATGCGAAGAATTCCGACATCGATTTTGGATTGCAAAGGATTGGATTCAAATCGCATTACTTTCGTTTGAGATGATCCAAAAGATGGGCCTAGGACATATCGACTTAGCAAAATGTTTGATAGCATAAGAGCTGGATTTGCAGTGTTTTGAAGGTTTGCAAGGATTGTTGCATGGGTTAAAGTTTGTGCACCTGCGCCAATAAGATTCGCGGCACTTGGAGCTAAATCACCAAAGTTAACCGTGTGACTCATGCCTTTAAACGCCTCATAGAAAGGACCAGCTTTGATTGCTGGAGCAAACCACCCACCTCGTTTTTCTCTAACAATTGTTTCTGATTTTGCATATGCTGCGCGCTCAATCAATGTTTTCTCAATTGCCATCTCTGTGGCTTTCATTATAACACTCTCTAACAATAGTTTGCCACGGCCTTCTGCGGAGAAATAGTTCGTGAGGATCTGAGATGGAATGAGAATTTCGCGATATTCGTGGGTTTGTTTATGCGATGAATGAAATAAACTAGTGCTCCAAGCGTGACTGTCAGAGGTTGATTCGAGTTTCGCTGGCAAAATCGAGAGATTTGATCCATCTTGGGATACTATTCCAGAGGCAACAAATTGCGCGCCTATGAGTCTTGTGTCTTGTGCGTTTAGGTAGATTGTTCCACCTGCTTTTACCGTTGGACATAATGCGGTTTGAGAAGAGAAAGTGCTTTCCATGCCTTTTCTGCCGCCCTTGTAATATGAGCCAGTGGTTGTTGTGATAACTGGTGCAAATGTATTGTGCTGGGCATCAATGTATATGTTTCTTCCAGCATCGATTTGCGTAGCTTCAAACGAAGCTGCTCCATTTGGAGCGGGGACATTTATATCTTGCCCTGCAATATATTGCGAAGTTGCAGGAACTTCTTGAGTTTTGATAACTGCTCCATTATGAAGAATTTGTGTTTTTGGTTCAGAAACGAGAGCCTTGTCAACAACATCTCCAAATTGGCTTCCAATTGTGAGGCCTGTGCCTGCTTGGATGATAGCAGCCTTAGTGTTAACGCCCTGAGCTCCTTGAATTGTTATATGGCCAGGCATCTGTATGACAGCTCTAACTACCTTTTGAATGCCATTTTGGCTATGCTTTAATTCACTTTCTATATTTACAAATTTGTCCGCTATGAGTTCAAGATTATTGGCATGTGTTTGAAGTTCTCCAGCTAGAACATTGATATCACCTTGTGTTCTAAAGGCAAGAGTGTTTTGAGCTTCTAGAAGCCCCGTTTGCAATCTCACAAAAGCATCATAAACCAGCCATGGCTCATAGATTGGAACAATTGTTGTCTGTTGGCCATCAGTAATTTCCACATCTGGTTCTTCACTTTTATCATATAGAACGAGTGGCTTTCCAGAGGTTGCAACAACATCCGCAATAGACTTAA
>CAXNGE010000049.1:0-4579 GCA_964201935.1 Alphaproteobacteria bacterium
AGGGCGCCAAGAAAAAGGGGACTATAAAACAACTACCACAAGCTTTGTCTCAGTTGTCTAAAAAATCTCCGGATCTGGAAAAGCTGCAAGAGCTCCAACTCCCTCTGCATGTGCAAAAAACGCCAAAGGTTACAGGTCGAGAAATAAATGGGAAGAAAAAAGAGGGCGAATATTAAGCCCGTCTCGTTAGGCTCTCTCTAAAGACATAACGGCTCTTCTGATTGTAACATACAGATCGTCTGAGGTGGTCTCCATTTCCTTCATAAGAGCCAGAACATTCGACCTTCTTACGATTAAATCAGCTCCATAGATCATATAATATAGGCGGTTCCTAGTGTTTTTCTTGTATCTCATCAAGGATATCTGTGCCACAGGATCGATTGGCAATTCCATCACGGTTCCAGCGGCTCCTCTCATGCTTGTCGGACCAAAGAATGGCAAAACAATGAAAGGACCCGGTTTTGCTCCCCATTTTTTCAGGGTTTCCCCAAAGGATGTGTCCTTCCCATCAATCCCGATCTTAGATGCAACATCAGCCGTTCCGAAAAAACCAAAGAGAGTGTTAAACATAAATCTGAAGACCGTTTTGGTTGCATATTCGCTGTCTTTTTGCAGAATGAAGTTTATTGCCTTCACAGGCGAGAAAAAATTCGTAGCAAAGTTTTTGATTCCGATCTGAAGAAATTTAGGGAGTATGTGTTTATAGGTCATAGCAACTGGAATCACGATCAGCTTATCAAACGCATCGTTTATCCTAAACATCAACCTATTATATGGTTCCAGCGGATCATATTCATCCTCGAGCTCATCCTCATACAAGGGAGTGTCCTCAAATAAAGGAGTGTCCTCAGTGTCCACCTCTGAGGCATGAGTTGTCATAGAGCAGAACACCAACGTTATGACTGATAATATGAGTCTTAGTTTTCTTGTAAAAATTTAAACACCTATCACAAATATTCCGAGTTCGTCTGCCATTTTGATTGTGTCCTCATAATCGAGGATTTGGGATTGGCCTTGTCCGATGGCTATCCCTGAGAGCTTCGAAGAATGAGCCTCCAGAATTGTTGCCTTCCCAATCGTTGGCAAATCCATAGATTTGTCCTGATTTAATTTTGCAGTTTTCACGAGGACTCCGCCATGCTCCGAAACTTTTAAGCCAAGGCACCTTCTTATGAGATTGTCGGTTCCCTCCGCCGCTTCGACTCCGAGGACAACGCCCTCTTGGATAATGGCGGCTTGACCTATGTCAGTCTTCGATAACGTGTTTAAAACGAACAAGCCTCGAGCGATGTCCTGCAGATCAATATCAGTTGGTCTCATTTTGGTCAAAATTCCGCCTGGTGTCAAAAGCGTTGAAAGAATGCTTTGAGGACTGATTATAAGCAAGCCCTCTTTCTCCAGAAGTTTTCTGACCCCCTTAAGCAAGGCATCATCTCCAAGGAACGCCCTAACTCCAAGTTTTGTTAGCCATTTTTTCCCTATTTGATCGAGCTTTAAAGACATAAAACTCGGACGCTTCACAGATCCGCAAAATAAGACTTCCTTTGCTCCAGACTTCTTGACGAAATCTAACAGGGCTCCAACGGCTCCAATTTCAAAGGACTCATATTCAGAAGGTCCGTGTCCATTTATGGAAGCCACAACGTATGTTCTGCCGAGACTTTCAAGCTTCTGTATTATCTTCGTGGGAAGATCTCCACCTCCAGCTATGATAGCAACTATCCTTGCCTCATCGTTGTTTCCTATGGCTTTATTATCAACCACCTTTAGATTATTACTACCAAACATTATATTCTCCCCAAAACATAAGTCGCCCTTTACAAAAAATATTCCCAAAAAACTTGCCTAAATTTAACGTATTCTTAAACTTTTCATGATATAATAAGATTATATCTGCAGATGTAAGCGAAAAATATAAGCTGCATGCTCCCCTCGCGGGCGGGTGGGGGTTAGGGATGGTCTTAAAATAACATAAAAAAGTTAAAAAAGAGTTAACACTCCTCGATTTTTTTTCAAAAACATTTTTAACCCAACTCATTGCCTTTGTATGAGCACTTGCAAGATATTTTGCTTTCCCAATTGGCAGCAGTGCAAAATCGGCTACCTCTAGGATCTCTACTGAAGAGACAGAGCTACAGATTGGCGAGGATTTAAATTTAGTCAAGGCATTGAAATTAAGAGAGATTGATCGCAAACGTTTTGCTGAGGATATAACTGTTACGTTAGCGTTTTGCGTTTCCTCAGCCGACTCCCTTTGTAACCATTCTCCTCCGGGCAATTTAGGCGTTACTCCGGCAATGGATTTCCCAGGTGCGCTCAGGTTCTTCGTGCCGTGGGATTCTATCAAATTCACAACACACGAAGCGTCGCGAAGTGAAATAGTCGGTTTGCGAGAGAAGTATAGTTTATCTAAGGCCTCTCGGAGCGTTGAGCTACAAAAAAGCCCAATCTTGGAAGTCTCCGTTCCGGATGAAACAACCTTAGCTTTAGCGCAAGACAAAGGCGTCCTAGGATTGTCAGAGATCTGAAATAACAGCTTAAGAAACTGCATCATTCCCAGATTCTTTTTCTGAATCTTCAATATCGGCTCCAATCATAGACTCCGCGACATTACCAGCGTTTGCCCTTATGATCCCCTCTATTTCATCAGCAATATTTTGATTTTCCTTCAAGAAAACTCTTGCGGACTCCTTTCCCTGGCCAAGCCTCGTAGTCTTATATGAATACCAAGACCCTGCCTTCTCAACGATTCCCGCTCTAACTCCAAGGTCTATGAGCTCTCCCGTCTTCGAGATCCCCTCTCCATAGATTATGTCGAAATCAACGACCTTGAATGGAGGAGCCACCTTGTTTTTAACGATCTTCACTCTCGTTTGATTTCCAAGCATTTCCTCTTTGTCTTTTATTGCGCCGATTCTTCTTATGTCAAGCCTGACTGAGGCATAGAATTTCAGGGCATTTCCGCCAGTTGTTGTCTCTGGGCTGCCGAACATCACTCCGATCTTTGATCTGATTTGGTTTATAAAGATGACCATGCAGTTTGTCCTTGAGATAGAGCCAGTCAGCTTTCTGAGAGCCTGGCTCATGAGCCTTGCCTGAAGCCCCATGTGGGAATCTCCCATATCTCCCTCGAGCTCTGCCTTTGGCACAAGTGCGGCTACGCTATCAATGACGAGGACATCGACTGCACCGCTTCTAACCAAGGTATCTGCGATTTCAAGCCCCTGTTCTCCAGTGTCCGGCTGAGAGATTATGAGATTATCAATATCTATGTGAAGTTTTTTGGCATAGGCCGGATCGAGGGCATGTTCCGCATCGATAAATGCACAATTGCCTCCGTTCTTCTGAGCGTTCGCAACGACATGAAGAGCAAGGGTTGTCTTGCCTGAAGATTCCGGACCATAAATTTCGATAATTCGTCCCTTTGGAAGACCGCCAATTCCAAGGGCGATGTCTAGTCCCAAGGATCCAGTTGAAATAGATTCTATTTCTATAACGTCTCTCTGCCCGAGCTTCATTATCGAACCTCTTCCAAAGACTCTTTCTATTTGCTGTAATGCTGCATCTAATGCTTTATTCTTATCAACGCTCATGACACAAAAACTCAAATTCTATATAACTAAATTTTATCCTGTTATCTGGATAATGTATACAAAATTTATCAGTGAAAATTTATAATATCAACAATGGGCGTTAAAATATTTTGACACGCTACCAAGAAGTGTGAAAAACTAGGGGGGTATACTGCAGAGATCAGACTTTGCAGCTACAATGTGCATATTGCGTTGGGCAATTGAAAAAGTCGATATAGATAGGATGAGCAATAATGGCAAACAAATTTATGGAAGAGGCGATAAATCTTTCAATAGACAACGAGGAAGGTGGGCCTTTTGGAGCTGTTGTTGTTTTGGACGGAGAAATCATCGGACGCGGGCGCAATAAGGTTACATCGTCAAATGATCCGACGGCTCATGCAGAGATGGTCGCCATTAGGAGCGCCTGCCAAAATATCGGAAGTTTTTCCTTGGAGAATGCGGAGATATATTCTAGTTGCGAGCCATGTCCTATGTGTCTGGCCGCAATCTATTGGGCTAGGATCAGAAAAATCTATTATGCAAACACACGGGGAGATGCCGCAGCAATAGGATTCGATGATTCTTATATCTATGATCAGATTAGTTTAGACGTGAAGGATAGGGATATGCCAATGGAACAAATGTTGCAAGAAGAGGCCAAAACGGCGTTCACTAATTGGCAGTTAAATACAAATAAAATTAAATATTAACAGAATTTTAAATTCTATGCTGTAATCTAGAACTTAGGGGGTATTTTTTGTGTTTGTTTTATGCAAAAGAAACAGGTGGCAATTGCACTTCAAGGTGGCGGAATTCAGAGCGCCTTTGCATGGGGAGTTCTCGACTTTTTCTTGAAGGATGAAAGACTTGAAATAACAGGCATCTCCAGCACAGGACTAGGCGGTATTTCTGCTGCTGCTCTCATTCAAGGATTGATTCTTGGGGGAAACGAACTTGCCTCTGAAACAATGCGGGAATATTGGATTGGGATAAATGATGTCTCT
>CAXNGE010000050.1:0-4528 GCA_964201935.1 Alphaproteobacteria bacterium
GTCGGAGTCGGTGAGAAAAAAGAGGAGGTTTTCGAACTCATAGATCATATGGTAACCGCAAAGGTTGATATCTTAACGATAGGTCAATATCTGACACCATCTGCAGATCATTATCCTGTCATGAGATATGTAACTCCAGAGGAATTCGAGGAATACAAAACAATTGGAGAGGCCAAGGGAATAAAATCAGTCTTGGCAGGGCCTCTGGTTAGATCCTCCTACAAGGCAGGGGAAGTTTTCAACGGGATATGCAGGCTGAGAGTTTAATATATACAACCCTTATTACAACAAGTGTGTTCCTCTCTATGCAGGACATAAAGCACAAAAAAGTCAACCTTTCGCTTGTTTTGTTGTTCCTTGGGATTTGTGTGTATTATGGACAAAAATCGGATGTAAGCCCCTGCTTTATTCCGGCATTAATCTTTATTTTCTTAGGAAGTTTATATTATCTCATCAAGAAAGCGAGTTGTTTTGGCATGGCCGATTATCTTATTATCTTCGGCGTGTCATTTATATTGCCTCCTGATACATGGCAATATTTCCTCATATCATGTGGATTTATAGGATGCATTCTTGGGTGGATTTATAAAAAAGACAAACGCTTTCCGTTTGTACCTGCGATTTTATTGTCGTTTTTTATAGTTGAATATTTCATAAGACTGTGAGATATTTAAAACAGGAGCGGGTCTTTTATCCTCTGGCTTGGAGAAAGATTTTTCTTAAAATCCATCTTCTAATCCATTCTCTTGTCTAGCAATTTTGGAGTCGCTCTGGTGCTAGCCCCCTCCAATCCATCACGTGCGCTCCAACTCTCCGTGCCATAGGCTTCTATAGATTTCACGGAAAAACAATCGGTTTGTGATAAATTCTCTTGCCCACTCTCCTGATTGAGAAATTTTTTCTACATGTCATATTTTATCTAGATATGTCATGACTCTTTGAGACTTATACGATCGGCTTGGCATTGACATACGACACGACTTTTTTAACTCCTTTGATTTTTTGTATTTTAGAGAGGACTAGATTGAGCTCCTCTTCAGATTTGGCTAATCCTGTGACATAGACAACTCCGTTTGTCGTTTTTAATTTATAATTAACTGATTTAATTCCAGAGGAACACATAAGAGAAGTCCTGCATGCAGAAGTTATCGCTCCGTCTTTCAGAATCTGGGACATAGGAATTTGTTCACCTGCCGTGAGGTTGTTGTCGACAATTTTCACTCCATCAACAGACCAGGCCTCCTTCTCAACCCTCCCTATAAATTCTGGGTTGTTGACGACTCCCGTTAACAACACACATCCTCGATCAACGCTGACTGAAACGTCGCTATATAGCTGCTTGTCTATTTTATAGATTCTTGATTTTATCGCGGCGTCCATTTTGGTGTCGGTGAAGCTTGTCCCGATGCTTTTATCCCGAACAGCAAGATAGCCTCCCGTTGTTGCCATTCCGCCAACGATTATAGGAACGCAGCCAGTGAGAGCGCAGGCTAGGCTAAATAGAGATATAGTCCTCAATACAAAAAGCATTTTCAGTATGTTCAAATCTTCCAACTGAATCTAAACATAACACATCTATCCTATAATTTTCAAATATTTCGTTTCTGTTTGAAATAATAAAGAGAAATGCGTTTGCGATTCTATGGCGCTGTCTTTCAGTTATGCAGTTCTTTGAATCATCCAGAGTTTTTCTTTGTTTGACTTCAACGGCGACGACATCGTTGTCTTTCTTGGCGAGAATATCAATCTCTCCGTATTTTGTTTTGATTCTTTTTCCAAGAATTTCATACCCCTTAGAGACAAGCTCATTTGCGGCGCAAAGCTCGGAGGAAATGCCTTTTTCATAGGAAGTTAAATGATTCCTAGAAAATGACTGATATCCATAATCAATTGCAGCAGATGATGAATAATACATAAAAACCTCCTTCTATTATTAGGATATCAGAGTATCCAAAGTATTACAATACCTTAGAGACATTTTTTAAAATATTCTCTGCCCTATCTATAACTCTTTTTGGGAAACCAGCAAGAGCAGCCACATGAATGCCATATGATTTATCGACGAACCCATTTTCTATTTTATGCATAAATATTATTTGGTTATTCCATTCTTGAACCTTAACCGTTAGAAATTGAACATTCGTTAGTGTTTCCTTGAGTTTTATGAGTTCATGATAATGAGTTGCGAAGATCGTTCTTGCCTTGATAGTGTTGCAGATTTCCTCGGTCGTTGCCCATGCGATTGATAGTCCGTCATATGTTGAAGTGCCCCTGCCTATTTCATCAAGGATAACGAAGGATTTTTCTGTTGCCTGGCAGAGGATTGCAGCAGTCTCTAGCATTTCAACCATGAATGTGGATTTTCCTGAAGAAATATCATCAGATGCTCCAACTCGGCTGAAGATTTTATCTGCGATTCCGATTGTTGCCTGTTGTGCTGGGACGAACATTCCGATTTGGGACATGATAATGATTATCGCGTTCTGCCTAAGGTATGTGCTTTTCCCTCCCATGTTCGGCCCCGTTAAAACTGAGACCAATTTTGAATCATCAATAGAGCAGTCGTTTTCTATAAACTTCGCGCCCGAGGATTTTAAGTTGTTTTCGACGACGACATGTCGTCCTCCTTTAATGTCGATAATTTTGTCATGTGTCAACACAGGCCTCGTATAATTATTCTGAACAGCCAGCTGTGCAAAGGAAGAAACAACATCAAGGAATGAGATTTTGTTAGCGAGGGCTTTTATATTCTCTTGCTCGTTTGTGATTTTTTTGCACAAATCCTCGAAGATAAGCATCTCCCTTCTCTTGGAGTTGGATTCAGCCGAATATATTTTATTGGCGATGTCGGAGAGTTCTTCAGTTGTGTATCTAAGGGCGGAGGCTAGGCTCTGTCGATGAACGAATTTATAAGGAACCTTTGAGACATAATTCGGAGATATTTCGATGAAATATCCAATGACGTTATTGTTTTTTATTTTCAGCGTATTTATTCCGGTTTCTGTCGCATATGTCTTTTGCATCTTTTGGATTATGTATTCGCCATTATCCATAAGTTCCAGATATTCATCTAGCTCTTTATCGTATCCTTTTTTTATGAATCCGCCGTCTCGAGAGAGGACAGGAGGAGTTGCTATCAAGGCCGCCTCGAGGCCACTTATCAATTTATCAATCGATGGGAAGTCAATGTTTAAAGAATTTAACTCTTCAAATCCAGAGATATGCATGTTAAGTTTCTTTGCCTGCTGGAGGGAGGTCTTAACGCAATTCAGATCCCGAGGCCCTGCTTTGTTCATAATGATTCGAGAGATCGATCTCTCGAGGTCTGGGAATTCCTTGAGGATGCTGCGCACCCTTGCTGATGTCTCCTTGTTTCTCACAAAAAAATCGACGAAATCCAATCGCCTGTTGATTTTTTCGATATTAATCAAAGGTTGAGAGATCCAAGAAGAGAGAAGTCTGGATCCTTGAGAGGTCATTGTATTGTCGATTTCGTGGAGCAGGCTCCCTTTTTTCTCTCCGGATTGCGTTTTTGTCAACTCAAGACTTTTCCTTGTGAAATGATCTATCTGCATATAATCCAGATTATTTATCATCTTTGGGAAGGTGAGATTGATTTTTTCAGAGACATATGCGCTTTGAGCGTATTCAACAACTGCCGCGGCCGCATCAACAACAGACTTTGAAAAACTTCCGAAGGCATCTATGAATCTGGTCCCAAAGAAATCTGAGAGTCTTTTTTCAGCGGAATCTTTAATGAACCTAGCGCTTGGAATAGCTCTTATTATTGATTTGTATTGATCAACGCTATCTAGGATTTCTTTCTTTGATAGAAGACTATCCTGGCAGATTATTTCGGATGGAGAGACTTTTGATATGCTCGATAGTAAGTCAGCTTTTTCAATCTCCTCAACGAAGAAACAGCCTGTCGAGACATCCGCATAGGCAATCCCAAGTTTTTCCCCAGATATTCCCGAGATTGCCATGAGGAAGTTATTTGATTTATCTCCGAGGATTGAGGATTCAATGACGGTTCCTTTCGTGACAATCCTGACTATCCTGCGATCGACCGTGGCCTTGTATCCTCTTTTTTTCTTGGCTTCCTCTGGAGTTTCGAGTTGTTCACAGATCGCAACTTTATGTCCATTCTGTATGAGCTTCGTGAGATAGGATTCATGGGCATGCCAAGGAACCCCGCACATTGGAGTATCCTGTCTCTTGGTCAGGACGAGGCCAAGCTCCTTTGAGGCAATCACAGCGTCCTCGTAAAACAATTCATAAAAATCGCCGAGCCTATAGAACAACAAGGAGTCTTTGTGCTCCTGCTTCAGCTCCCAGTATTGCTGCATCATTGGAGTCAGCCTGCCTTGAATTTTTGGATCCTTTTCGGTCATACGACTTGAATTATGCTTGGATTTATGATCCAATTATACAACCTTTTGCATAATAATGTCTAGCAGGCGCACCCATCACAGGATGAAGTTTGAAAACGACTATTCTCACACCGGGAGTGTTTTATGTAATTTCT
>CAXNGE010000051.1:0-4513 GCA_964201935.1 Alphaproteobacteria bacterium
ACATGGTTTTTATCACTGCTGGAATGGGAGGAGGAACTGGGACTGGGGCAGCTCCTGTTATTGCAAGGGTTGCAAGAGATGCCGGTATTTTGACGGTTGGCGTGGTCACCAAGCCATTTTCTTTTGAGGGGGCTCATCGGTCTAAATCCGCTGAGGGAGGCATCGACGAACTGCAGCAATATGTTGACACTCTGCTTGTCATTCCAAACCAAAACCTATTCAGACTAGCCACGGAAACAACTACCTTTGCCGATGCCTTTAAAATGGCCGACAATGTTCTTTATTCTGGTGTCAGAGGAGTTACTGATCTCATGATAATGCCTGGACTTATAAATCTTGACTTCGCTGACATTAGAGCTATTATGAGCGAGATGGGGAAGGCAATGATGGGGACAGGAGAGGCCGAGGGGGATAGAAGGGCTCTTGATGCTGCTGAGGCTGCTATTTCTAATCCATTATTGGATGATGTTTCCCTTCAGGGGGCAAGTGGCGTCTTGATAAATATCACGGGTGGCTATGATATGACTCTATACGAAGTCGATGAGGCTGCTAATAGGATCAGAGAGGAAGTCGAAGTTGATGCCAACATCATCTTCGGATCGACATTTGATGAAAGATTGAATGGCAGGATACGAGTTTCTGTCGTTGCAACGGGAATCGGAGGTATTCAAGAGGCAATGTTCAAGAGCAGAGACATGGCTAGCATAACCGGCATGAATAGGCACGATGCCAATGCAAAGATTTTCGATAGTATTTCCTTGAAAAACAAACAGGATAAGGAAGTTCCTGACTTTAAGAAGCTTGATGAGTTTCAAGATGAGATTTCCGGGGAAATGCATGATGAATATGCCTTGCCTCAGGAGGATTTAGTCGAAACGCAGGAAAAACCCCGCAAAAAGACAGGGTCGTTTTTTGATAGATTTTCTTCAAGATATAAACAGAATTCCAGTAACTATGAGGATGAATATCAACCGACTGTTCAAAAAAGAAAAAACATCTTTCAAACGGCGGATAGCGAATCAAAATCACAGGCTGATGATTTCGACATTCCATCTTGTTTTAGGAAGAGGAAATAAAGGGGCATGCTCTCGGACGAGCTTTCTCTTGCTGCCATTGTTATCGGGATAGCAGGCATAATTGGTGTGACTGCTCTTCTTATATCGAAACTTACTAATCTTTTGAAAAGATCGCGAGGGGAACCTTCTGAATCTGGCTCATACGAATGTGGTTTTTTGGGAAAAACACACGATTTTTCATATCTCAGCGAAAATGTTGTAGCCCTCTCTCTGTTTTTGATCTTGGAACTGATGACTACATGGATTTTGTTTTGTTGTATTATGATTTCAAGCGGTATAGAAAAAATAATTTTAAAATATGCTCTAGTTGTTTTGTTTTTTTCAATCATTTTTGCCTATAAAGCAGTTTTTCGAAAGGAGAGATAATGTCAAAACATAAATTGCTCAATCTTCTTAACGCTTATAATCCTGTGAACTTACAAGAAATTGAGTATAAAAAAAATATGCTGAATTTTCTGAACAAACATTCTGACTGTTTTGAGAGATCGAATATATCTGGACATTTTACAGCCTCTTGTCTGTTGGAGAATTGCGATGGCACTAAATTTCTCCTAACGAAACACAGAAAATTGGGGATGTGGCTTCAGCTCGGAGGCCATGCCGATGGTGACAGTGATTTGTTGAATGTTGCGTTAAAGGAGGCAGAAGAAGAGTCCGGGATAAACGATATTTCCTGTGTTTCGGACGAGATATTCGATTTAAGCGTTCATGCTATTCCGGAATACAAATGCATTCCTGCTCACTTTCATTATGATGTCAGATTCTTTTTAAAGGCGCGGGAGGATGATAAGTTCGTTATTTCAGACGAATCAACAGACTTGCAGTGGTTTTCGGCGGATGAACAGATCCCCTCAGATAATCAGGAATTGTTACGATTAATTGAAAAATGGAAAATTGCTAGTGCACGTGATAGGTGAGTCTTTCGTATAGAATTTGAGAGAAGAAGGCCGGCCTTTGGATAAAAAAGCCGGCGAGATTTAAAGATTTTATTTTTAAAATTGATATCCAATTCCTAGCTTTAATATATGGGACGAATAATCAATTGCACATGTTTTTTTCTTTGTGCTGTCGATTATGTCGCAGATATTTCCTTTGAAGACGTAGTGATAAGCCAATGTTGCAAATAGTGAATCTGTAAATCCATATTTGACTCCAGCTCCAACGGCAGGGGCTATTTTGGTTTTGTTTACACTGCTAAAATTTATATCCGATTTGACTGAGTATGTGCTGATATTAGCTCCAGCCATGACAAATAATTCGCAATTACGATTTGCGAGCCAACCAAACTTTGGCATGACGGAAGCGTCAAATGTCCGCTTTGCCCAGCCTGTGACTGTGTCCCCTGTTATTGGAGAATTAATTTCAAGTGCGTATGCGGCTGTGTCTGCGGCAGAATATAGCTCCTTTTCATAGAATTTTGCTTTCGCAGAAAAGCAGACGCCTCCGTTCAAATCAACCCCAACGACAAAATTATTAAATTTATAGCCATAGCCTCCGAATAATCCTAACATAACGCTGTTTGCGTCTTTGTTAAATTTTCCATTTTGATAGACTGCTTTTAGGGTGCCTTCGTTAAGGGCGACGCCTGTGTTCAGACCAACGTAAAATCCATTCTTGGCGTTGGAATGTGTTTCGGCGCTAGCTATTTGTGAAATTGCTAACAAAGCAAGAGCAATTTTTAGAAAAGTTTTCATATGTTTTGTATCCTTATACTTAATACCTCATATTCATTTTACCTACAGAGCGTTAAGAAAAGGTTTATTTAATGCAAAAATTTTGAATGAATTTTAAATTGTCTTGGATTTTGACTTTTGTTTTAATTTTAAGCCGTTTATTATGATGTTTTCAGTGACTCTGAGATCGATGGATTTCACGGTGTTTTTGTTTATATTTTCTTTGCTTAAGAGTATCGATAGTGATTCAACGACTTTTTCTATATTATCTTCCGGGAGTTTTACAAGAATACCTCCCGCAACAACTATATCCCATCTTCTTTTTCTGACAAAGATCATTGAATCTAGTTTGTTTTTCACTGTCGGGAATTTAGCAATGATATTTAACACAACATTAGCGTTTTTGTCAGCATCGTCTCCGGCTATGATCGGATATGAGCCGATTCTGGTTGTGACCTCCGAAATAGTGGTTCCTTCTTTGTCTATCAGATAAAACTTCATATCCTTTTGGAATATAGCAATTGGCGTTTTTTCTGTTACATCGATTATAATAGAATTTGGGAGGTTTTTCCTGACAGTTGCGCTCTTTATGTTTGTCATTTTTATTATGTTTTGATAGATATCTTCTGTTGATAATTTAAAGATATTATCGCCATATGAGAGACCGGATTGTTTCGTGATTGTTTCTTTGATGGAGTTGTTTTTTGCGCCAGTGATTATGATGGAATCTACTTTAAATCCAGTTGATTTCAGGAAAGAGTTGCATGAGCAGGTGAATGCACTCTCTAGTCTTTCAGCCGTGATATAAACTCCAATGGCGAAGATCGAGAAAAAAGACCCGTATAAAATGTTTGCAATGAGTTTTGACCGCTGTTTATCTTTCTGTTTAGACTTTTTTTTGCGAAGTTTTTTTGCCATTGGTTACTCAAGGATTCCTAGAATGCAGCTTACTTTATCAGTTACTTCCTCATTATCAGATAAGATTACTACACATGTTTTGTTTGATGGAATATATCTTAAATTGGTAATATAGAGACCTATACCTCCTGTATGTCCTATCGTTTTTCCTATTGCCTTTGAATTTTCTATTCTCAAGCCATAGCCATAATAATTACCTTTTTTGCTTTCTTCGATATGAGGGAAAATCATGAGATCATACAGTTCTTTATTCAAGACTCGTCCATTATGAAGAGCCTTCATCCACTTTATTAGATCTTCTGCAGTAGAAACAATGCTGCCAGCTCCCATAGGATTGTGAAGATCTTCGTTCAATACATCATAGCTATTTATTATCAAATTGCTGAGCTTGTATTCTTTTTTTACCTCCTTAAAATTCCCAGACCTTGGATGTATGGTGTTTTTGAGGTCTAGAGGTTTTATAATCTGCTCGTTCAAATAATCAATGAAGTCTTTGCCAGTTAATTGTTCAACAATTTTTGCCAACAAAATATAATTAGTGTTGCTATAATCAAACTTCTTTTCCTGCTGCTTCTTGAATTCAGCACTTTGAATTAATTCTATGTGATCATAAGCTTTAGAGTCAAAAGCTGCATCTAATCCAAAATTCTTAGCAAAATATTTACCGGAATAATTTCCAAGCCCTGACGTGTGGCATAAGAGTTTATGAAGAGATATTTGATCTAGCCAATCGTTTGATTTTTTTGTTTTAAATTTTTCAGGCACATTTTGAAGTTTTTGGAGTAAGTCTGTGTCTTTTAACAATTGGCTCAATGGCCTATGAAGATCGGCCTTTATTTTTTCTAA
>CAXNGE010000052.1:0-4504 GCA_964201935.1 Alphaproteobacteria bacterium
ACTCTTATAAGACACGTTGAGCAGTTTCAAAATAGTTGGGGCTATATCAATCTGACTGGCAAGGGAATCGACCTGTTTTGGGGCTGTATTTGCAGGAGAATAGACAAGGCAAGGGATATGATATTTTTCAGGATCGAGTGAAACTTTCCCAGCTGAATTAGCTGTGTGATCAGCGATTATAACAAACATTGTGTCTTTAAACCAAGGTTTGGATGAGGCTTTCTTAAGGAATTCTCCAATTGCATAGTCTGTGTATTTAACAGCTCCACTGCGTCCGGATTTTGATGGGATGTCTATTTTACCATCTGGATATGTGTATGGCCTGTGGTTCGATGTCGACATAGCCATGGAGAAAAAATGCTTCTTTCTGTTGTAGCTATCGTCAGCTTCTTTTATAATTTTATTGAACAAATCTTCATCACACACGCCCCATATATTTGAGAAAGTTATTTCATCTGCAGAGAAATCAGATCTATCTATAGAAATATAACCGTTATTTTCGAAGAAATGGTTCATGTTGTCAAAATATCCATACCCCCCATAGATGAATTTGCAATCGTACCCTCGAGATTTCAGCATGCTGCCAATGGTTTGCAGATTTTCGTTATTCGGACGTCTTGCTATCGCGTTGCCAGGAAGTGGTGGAATCGACAGGGTTATTGCCGATAGGCCATTAATAGTTCTGGTGCCTGTTGCAATCATGTTGTTGAAGTATAGAGACTCCTTCATTAACCTATCTAAATTTGGAGTTATATTTTCCTTATTTCCAAAACGCCTCAGAAAACAAGCGCTAAGACTCTCAATCGTGAGAATAATTACGTTGAGTTCTTTCATTTGACCCTTGCATTTTATATCTCTGAATATTGTGTCTTGAGATAGAAATGCGCTATTTTCTTCGTCTGCCTTAATAAGGTTGCGAAGATTTTCAGTAAGTTCTTTCTGATCTTTCGTAATATAAAACTTTTCAAAAGATAGGGAGTTATTACGATACGCAGAAAACAACTCATACAACCCGTTCTTTGATATTTCGTTTATATATCTGTTGTTGCTGAATTCCAGACATGAGCTATCAAATAAGAAGAAGGATAAGGTCGGGAATATCAACACTATCGCCATCTTTTCTATGCTGAGCTTCATGTCCTTGGAGTTAAATTTCCTCAGAAAATAAGTCAGAACTAAAGAGGCCGCTCCAACAGATCCTATAATCATCGGCATGTTATATGATTCTCTTATATTCCCCACAACTTCCCATGTGTATAGCAGATAATCAACTGCTATGAAGTTGAATCGGCTAGAGAATTCTTGCCAGAAAACAAACTCAGAAACCGCAAAAAACAGCAGAGCAAACAAAGCAACAAATAACATTATCGGCTGTCGAAGCTTTGAGAAAATCAAGACGATAGGCAGGAGATATGTTGCTGTGATTATATCTGAACTTATCCCAACGAATAGTCCAAAAACTGCAGAGCTTCCAATATTGGCGGAATCGTATAGAGACAAAACAAGTCTTAACCCAAAATTTATTGATAGAAATAAAAATAACAATAATTGGTTTTTAGATAAATTATAAGTCACAAACGAGACCTTGGAGAAAGAGCTAGGCCAGATTGACTGACCCAGCAATATTTTTTAATTCGGCAATCCCGCGGAAGGAGAAACATTTTCAACTCCAGCTTGAGTAGCTTTCTTCTTTTCCATATAGAGAGAAGCAAAATCAATTGGCTCAATCAAAAGAGGAGGATATCCACCGGATCTCGTCACACTTGAAACAATCTCTCTAACGAAAGGGAACATTAGGAATGGGCAGTGAACCAAGAGAACCGTCTCCAATATGTCGCTATTCAAAGTTGGATCAACCGAAACCAAAGAGCCGTAATCTAACTCTAGAACAAAAATGCTTGTTCCATCGATTTCTGACTTAACCTGCACCTTCATTGAAACTTCATAGTTGCTGTCATTAATTTTCGCAACATTGCTTTCAACATTAACAGACACCTGCGGCTGTTTTTCAGAGTCACTATACTTCATGAGAAAATTAGGATTTTCGAAGGATAAATCCTTTATATACTGATCGTGCACATAAAAAGGATATTGAGGTCCTTGCTTCTGCTCTTGTGTGTCTGCCATTTAGATCTCCTTTTTTTGTTTTGATTTTATAGCTTTCTTAACGGACAAGGCCTTTTTCCCAAGCTTGGAATCACATGCTTTCAGGAGAAAATTATCAATGCCGCCATTAGCTTCAACGCTTCTAACGCCGCTTGTGCTGACTCTCATGCTGACAGTGCCATTCAAAGCATCACTCAAGAAAGATACATTTTGCAGATTCGGCAAGAACCTACGGCTCGATTTATTGTTGGCATGGCTAACATTATTGCCATATAGGACGGCTTTCCCTGTCAATTCACAACGTCTGGACATAATTTCACTTAGGTTAAATTCTTACATAATATGCAGTAAAGATTATCACATTGAAGGCCGGCTGTCAATGGCATTATTGACAGAATGGTCATGATAGTGTAGTTCTAGAAGTTCACGGCTCGATGTAACGCGAAAATTGCCAAAAAGATGTGAACTGCGAAAAAAGCCTGATGGATGCGAAGCATTTAATGCGGCACATACTCAACTAGTATTCGCCAAATTACGCCATTCAATTCACAGACTATACCAAGAAGGTAATGTTTCCTGAAAAACCGCAGAAGAAAATTCCACACGGCTGGATTGGGGGATCTTAAACTTCTTCGGAAGATGCTCTATTCCAAGCCAATTTCCGCATCAAAACGGCGTCGCCACACACACAACACACATCTTCAAAAAACCTCTTTACTCGAGGAGGGTCGAAACGCTGTGATTCTGCGCCGATATCATTTTAGCAGCCAAACAAAATCATATGAGTTGCATCAATTTTCCTGGACTATTTTTTGCTTTTAAGCTATAATTTGACAATGCACAGTGTAATGTTATAATTATTTTAAAGGTTCGTGGGACATGAAGGTTATTTTATTAGAGAGAGTTGAAAAATTAGGTATTATAGGTGAAGTAGTAGATGTCAAAGTTGGCTATGCTAGGAATTTCCTTCTGCCAAAGGGAAAGGCTCTGAGAGCGACAGAGGCTAATCTAGAATTCTTTGCTAATAAGAAGGCGGAAATTGAGGCCACAAACCTCAAGCAGAAGGCCGAGGCCGAGAAAATTGCTGCAAAAATTGGGGACGTTTCCCTTGTATTAATCAGACAAGCAAGTGAGTCGGGATTCTTGTTTGGATCCGTTAGGCCAACCGATATCGTTTCTGCGCTTTCTGAAAAAGGCTTTTATATCACTAAGAATCAAGTTCGGATCGAGCATCCAATAAAAACAATCGGAAGCTATCTCGTTAATATTGCTCTCCATCCGGAAGTCATAGTTGGAGTTCCAATCAGAGTTATGACTGCTCAAGAGCAAGGCGCGGTAAATATGGAAGAAGATGCGGCTGTCGTCGCTGAGTAGAGATTTCAATAAGTAATTCGGGCCGGACTCGTCCGGCTCTTCCTTTCTTTGTCTGAGGCTTATGTTCCCATCTCCAGAGACCTTTTTTCCACTCGCCTGTAAGCTAGAGCGATTGATTTTCTTAAAAAACGCTATTACAAGACCAAATATAATTGTCGGAGATTATACGTTCTATGATGACGAGAATGATGTCAATAATTTCGAAAAGAACGTCAAATATCATTATGAGTTTGTCGGGGATAAATTAGTTATTGGAAAGTTTTGTCAGATTGCAGAAGGAACAACCTTCATGATGAACGGGATCTTTCATCAACAAAATTTATCCACATTTCCGTTTGCTGTTTTCGATGAAAACATTGCAAAAAACCATCCAGAATCAACAAATTTTCCATTTAAGGGAGACACAGTTATTGGAAATGACGTTTGGTTCGGATATAAATCTACTGTCATGCCCGGGGTTAAGATTGGGGATGGCGCCATAATTGGGGCTTACTCTCTGGTCACGAAAGATGTCGAGCCATATACGATTGTCGGAGGCGTCCAGGCAAAGGTCATAAGAAAGAGATTCGACGACAGAACCATAGAAAGGTTGCTGGAAATTCAATGGTGGAATTGGCCTATAGAGTTTATCACAGAAAATATCAAGGCTCTCCTAACAACGGACATAAAGTTTTTGGAAGAATCCTCTGAGAGATTATTCAACTCAACCTCCAAAGACAAAGCTGAATAATTTCTCTTTATCTTCGCCTCTATTTATTGGCGTCTCGAGCTTCTTTAGCTTCTTCTAAAACCTGAATCAATTCCTCGTTTCCCTCTCTAAATTCAGCATATTTCAACGCAAGATCTATGGATTCCGCTTCCTCGGGATTTTGTGACAGCACTTTAACCAAATCGATTTCATTTCCTTCGGAAGCATACACTAGTGCTGTCCAATTCATGAAATCCTTTTCGCCAGCCTCCTCTAGAAGCGCATATGCGCAAGCAATCCTTTTTTCTTGCTTCTCTTTGTCGCATAAGCAATGCG
>CAXNGE010000053.1:0-4504 GCA_964201935.1 Alphaproteobacteria bacterium
ATTCGTTCGTCTCCTCCAATTAAAGTATATCACGTCAACACTTTGAATTCAATTCTTTTCTCTTGCTATGAGATCATCTTAGATTTAAAATATTATTGACTCGTCAGAACAAAATTCTTTATGTTAAAGCATCTTCCAAATATTTTGAGCTTTTTAAGGATAGCTATAGCCCCTGCTCTATTGCTTAGTCTTTCTGAAAATTACTTGTATTTTTCTTTTGTATTGCTTTCGATTGGCGCTTTGACGGACTTTTTTGATGGATATTTAGCAAGGAAGTTAAATTCGGAATCTAAATTTGGAGAGATTTTAGATCCAATTGCAGATAAGATTTTTTCGAATGCGGTTCTTTGGGGGATATATGCCTATATTGGTCATTCTGTGCCTGTGTTATTTCTTGCTGCAACATTATCATTTAGAGATATTGTGTTAATTCTTGGTGGAATTTTTGTTTTTGTAAAAAAAATGCAGTTTTCAATGGCTCCGGTTTATATAAGTAAAATTTGCACGTGCTTGATTTTTCTGCTATCAATAATTGCTATTGTTTGTGGAACGAGTAATTTATATTTCTCTATCTTAAGTTATCTCTGCCTATCAATTGTTTTTTCGACCATCTTTGTTTATGTCAGCAGATTTTTAAAGAGATAGGTTTATTGCCCATCAGTCTTAAGATTCGGATTTTGGTATTTGTTGCTAGCCTTGCTAAGTAAATCCTTTAGTTCTGGACTTAACGTAGAAGACACCTCAACTTCCTTCTGCTGCTGTTGCAATTGAACATTTTGTTGCACTAGCTGGGTTTTCTGATCTGTCAATTGCTTAACCTCCTCCGTTTTCTGAGTGATCACTGCTGTTTGATTTTGAGTTTGAGCCTGCGCTTGAGAAAGCATTTGCTTAAGCTGTTGGTTTTGTTGAGTAGCAACTTGCAATTGACTGTTAAGTTGCTGATTACGTTCGTTTTCTTGCAGTAATAGCTTTAGAGTTATTGCTAGCTTTTCTTGCAAATCCTTATTTTGTTCTGCAACTTTATTTGGCAATTTTGGCGCTGGATTAACTGATATGTTTGCTATGTTGCCAGGCAGAAGTGCATTAATAGCATTAACTTGAGGTTGATTAATAACAACTGTCTCTGGAGGGGTGATTTTGGCAGTCTCAGTTCCTAGAACTTTTTCAGTGGATTCTTCTTTTTTTTCTTCTTCTGATGGAGTTGTTTTGTCTTCAGGTTTTGATTCCGTGTCTGTTTCCGAAATTTTATCGCTTTTTTCAGTTATTGATTGATCTTTAGGTTTATCAGACGAAACATCACTAGCAACCGAATTAAAAGTCAGCAGAGACACTCCAAGCATCAAATATTGTGCAAAATTAATTAAGCTCACAAACATTTCTCCATCCCCAAGATGAATCGGATCCCACAGGATCCTGTCCTTCATAATTTATAATCTATGCTAAAACAGTTAATTTTTCGTTAACAAAGATAAGAAAATTTTCTAAAAAAACGGAGGAGTGGCAGCGGACTCTTGAGGGATTGAGCTTCGCACTTCTAATTTGAGTCATGACACCCTGTTGGGTCATGACAAGTTTTGTTGGTTAAACTTTTCTCGAAACTCTTCTCTTTTTGGTAATTTCTGCGCCCTGGCGGTGCTTGAATCATCATGTGCAAGTTCAAAAGAAGTCTATTATTATAAATGGGATGTGCTTTATAGGCTGGTGGCGCTGCCACTTTTTTCCGGATTTTTGGATTATACCAATTGGGTCCCTTAGCTTTGTCAAGGGACGCTTCGCTCTTCGCCCTTGACAAAGCTTCCCCAATTGATTTTTTGAAGTAGTTCCGGAAAAAATGACAGTCTGGGGATTAGGATGTTGCTGGCGGTTGTGCTGCTCGCACGATTTGGCTTCAGGGTGGTTTGATCAGAATAGTGGGATCTGGTGTAATTTCTTGAGCTGGGCCAATTTTTTAACGCATTTCGGAAAAAAGGAAAGTCTTTTTTTTTGCCGAGTGATTTGGTGGTTGTACTCTTTGTTAATAAGACCGGGTAACGATTTCCTGCCACCTATTTTTCAAGTCTTTTCCATCTTTCTTATACAAAAGTGAGGTCAAGAAATATCCGTGGCTTTCATCACTTGGCTCAGTTCTTTCGCTATTTTTAAAACTTCCATTGTTCTTTCTTTGACGTTTTTCCAAGACTTTGTTATAACAACTTTTTGATCACTGCGGATTTTGGCGGATCCTTTGTTCGTTTTTATTGATTCAGAATTTAGGAATTTAAACAGTTCCTCTGGGTTATTGCATTTGTTCTCGAAAAACGAAAAAGAAAATCCTGAGGAACCGACGTCAATTTTATCTATATTGCTCCATCTGCAATATATCATGATCTTAATAACCGTTAATAAGTTAAAAACTTCAGCTGGAATTCTTCCGAATCTATCTGAGAGTTCGAATTCTATATAGTCAATCTCGAATTCGTTTTTAATGTTTCCGATTTTTTTATACATAGCTAGTCTTAAGTTAACATCCTCGATATATTCTTCGGGAATTAAAACAGGCACTCCTATGTTTATTTGTGGCTGGAATGATTCTTTTTCCGAGGATGTTCCACTTTTGAGCATCAAAATAGCTTCTTGTAGCATTGATTGATAAAGTTCGACGCCGACTTCCTTGATATATCCAGATTGCTCTTCTCCTAACATGTTTCCGGCTCCTCTTATATCGAGATCGTGACTTGCCAGTAAAAATCCTGAACCGAGTTTATCCAGAGTCTTCATGACCTCAAGCCTTTTCTCAGCATTTTTTGAGAGAATCTTTTCTTCAGGCATCATAAAATACGCATAGGCCTGAAGTTTGGATCTCCCTACTCTTCCCCTCAATTGATAAATCTGGGACAACCCAAACAAATCAACTCTATGTATCAAAATCGTATTAGCGTTTGGAATATCAACCCCGGAGTCGATTATATTTGTCGATACAAGGATTTCTGTTTTTCCGTCGCAGAAATCTCTTATTGTTTCTTCAAGGTTTTTTGATTTTCCATGAGCTATTTCCGTTTTGATATTTGGAAACAGACAGGACACGATTGCATAAATATTTTCCAAATATTCGACTCTGGGCGACACAAAAAACACCTGCCCTCCCCTTTTTAATTCCGTTTCTATCGCGTTTTTAATTGTTTCTTTTTCAAAATCCTGGATAAAAGTTTTGACGGGCAGTCTATCAATAGGAGGGGTCGCTATGATACTCAGCTCTTTCACTCCTGAAATAGCCATCTGCAAGGTTCTAGGAATCGGAGTTGCTGAGAGAGTCATGAAATGAACGTCTCCTCGAAGAGCTTTCATAAACTCTTTTTGTTTAACTCCAAAATGTTGTTCCTCATCAATTATGACCATTCCCAAATTATGGAACTTTATTTTAGAAGACAAAACAGCATGAGTTGCTATTATGATATCTGCTTCTCCGTTTTCTATTTTTTGTGTATTTTCTTTTAATTCTTTTGCAGTCAGGAATCTCGAGAGCTGGCATATGTTTATTCCGAACCCTTCGAATCTTTTTAGAAAAACTTTATAATGCTGAGAGACGAGAACAGTTGTTGGAGCAAGAATCACGACCTGTTTGGCATTGGAAGCTACAATAAAGGCTGCTCTTAGAGCGACTTCTGTTTTTCCAAATCCAACATCTCCGCAAACAAGCCTATCCATAGGAATTGTCCCCCTGAGATCCTCAATAACTTCCTCAATAGCTCGGAGCTGATCGTCAGTTTCGATATAAGGAAATCCTTTGCAAAATTTCTCATATTCGTCATTTGGAATCTCCATGCTCTGGATTTTCTGAGCTTTTCTTTTGGCAGCTATTTCCAGAAGATTGTTGGCGATGACAAGGAGTTTTTTCCGAACCTTATTTCTTCTGTTGTTCCATGTTCCGCTTTTCAAGGCATCTAATTCAACTTCTGTATCATCGCCTCCATACCTTGATATTAGCGCTATATTTTCAACGGGCACATACAATCTGTCGTTGTTTTTATAAAGTAGGCTGAGGAAATCGTGAGCAATTCCAGAGACCGAAATATTGGCCATTCCCTCAAAGATAGCGATTCCATGATTGTCATGCACGACATAATCAGCAACTCTTAAGTTAGAATAATCCTTAAATATATCGGTGGAATTTCTTTTTGGAGCGCACCTTAACACCTGTCCGAAGAGTTCTTTTTCCGTATAGATCGAGAGTTTTTTTGATATAAATCCAATTTCCAGAGGTGACACTATAATATTTATGCGATCGTTTTTTGCATCGAGAAAATTATCAATGGTCTCGATTTTCAAATTCCGCAGTAAATCTAAGAGTATATTTAAAGCTCCATTTGATGAAACAGAAAGAACAGTTTTTTGGCCGCGAATATCATCCAAGAATTCATTAAGGTTGTTATCAATCTTGATATTATAAGTCTTTTCATGTTCATGAAACTCAGAGTTTCTTTCCAATGGATTAACTTTAAAAACTTCAAATTTATTCAAGATTTCA
>CAXNGE010000054.1:0-4376 GCA_964201935.1 Alphaproteobacteria bacterium
GCTCATTATTTTGATTAGAGGTTTTTGCTTGTATGGCAGAGAAATTATTAATAGACGCTCATTATAAAGATGAGACAAGAATTGCAATTATAGATAACGATGGAAAACTTGAAAATTTTGAGGCAGAACATTCCAGAAAGAAACCTATAAAGGGAAATATATATCTGGCAAAGATTGCAAGAATTGAAACTTCAATTCAGGCTGCGTTCATAGATTATGGAGCTGAAAAACACGGCTTCTTGCCGCTCTCAGAAATTCATGCAGACTATTTTAAAGATATTGCAGAAGAAGAGTTGTCGGTAGAATCTCCGGAAGAGGAAGGTGAATCTACCGAAGATCCTGGGAAGAAGAAGAGAAAAATTTATCGAATTCAGGACGTGATGTCCAACAAACAGGTCGTCCTTGTTCAAGCTGAGAAAGAAGTTCGTGGGAATAAGTGCGCTTCATTCACGACGTTTATCTCTATCCCTGGCCGTTATTGTGTGCTGATGCCTAATTCCGTCAAGGGCAAAACCGGCGGCGTGTCAAAGAAGCTTGATTCTTCTGAAAAAGACAGACTAAGAGAGATTATAAACGACTTGGAAATTCCAGAGGGTATGGGCTGTATAGTTAGAACCGCTGGGAAAAACAGGACAAAGCAAGAAATTAAAAGAGATTTTGAATACCTCTTAAGAGTTTGGGCGGAAATCAAAGAGAAGGTAGAGTCTTCGGCTGCTCCGAGCTTGGTTTATGAAGAGGGCAATATCGTCAAAAGGACGATTAGAGATCTTTATAACAGAACTACTGAAAAGATTATTATTCAAGGGGCGGAGGCATACAAAGAAGCCAGAACATTTATGAAATTGTTCACTCCAAGTCATGTTAAAAAAATTGAGCTATATAGCGATGAAGAAATTCCTATCTTCCATAAATACGAAGTGGAAGAAAAAATAAGCGGAATACTTGATCCGACCGTTGTGCTGCCCTCTGGAGGCACTATCGTTATAAATCAGACGGAGGCTCTGACGGCTATTGACGTCAACTCTGGGAAAATGAGGAACGAACTCGCCCTTGAAGACACGGCAGTTAAAACTAATCTTGAAGCCGCTTCTGAAATTGCAAAACAGATAAAACTTCGAGACATAGCCGGCATAATAGTGATAGACTTCATAGATATGCTCGAGCATAATTCCACGGCAAAAGTCGAAAAGAAGTTTAGAGATGCTGTGAAAAACGACTATTCAAGCATTCAAATCGGAAAAATTTCACAGTTTGGACTTTTAGAAGTTTCAAGGCAGAGGTTAAGGGTCAGCCTAACGGATTCAAACTTTGTTCCCTGCAAGCATTGCGGTGGCTCTGGAAGGACACTTTCAAATGATACCGCTGCTTTTTCTGTCCTCAGAAAAATAGAAACATTCTTGGTGAAGGAAAAAGCAAAGTCAGTTTTGGCGGAAGTTGCTCCAGGAGTCGATTTATTTGTATTAAACTCCAAAAAGAGACTGCTTCTGGAAATGGAAGAGACATATGGAACTTTAATAGAGATCGTCAGAAATGTCGCTGTAAAGCCTCTTGATTGCAGAATTATCGTTAAAGAATATTTAACCCCTGTGAAGGCGACCGAAGCTCCAAAACAGCGCGATCCCTCGAAGAAAAAAGTTGCAAAGCCTGTCGTTGAGCCAATCACTGAGTCTAAGCAGGAGAAACAGCCAATTCCTAAAAACAACAAGCCACAGAGGCACAAGAGACCTCAAAATCACGACAGAACAGCAACAACAGAGACGGCGACGATTCCCCCTGTCGTAACAGAAGAAAAACTAGTCAACAAAACGAATATCAAGGCGGCAGTTGTTGTGCCGATCGCTCAGGATGCTCCTCAAGGAGAGATTAAAGAGCAGGTCGCTAAGAAGAGACGGCGCAGAAGAAAACCTAAAAATCCTAGAGACGAAGGCAAAGTTGTTGCCCAAACTTCAGAAGCTCAGGCGCAATCTAGCAATGAACAGGATGAATCTAAAAATGGCGGCGGTTGGTTAAAGAAAATATTTGGATAAGATTTATAGTGCGCAACTTTATTTTTAATAAGTTGCGCTAACGTTTATTTTTTTCTGCAGAACTTGTTGCACACTTTCTCGAATAGGATTGCAAACATCCCGTGACCGAATACATTAGAGGATGTTGCAACTGGATCAAAAAGGACATATATCGCGGTCACAGCCGTCAGCATCGGAGCCGAAAATCCAAAGATACTCTCGAATATCGGCAGGAATATTATCGCGCTTCCTCCGGGAATTCCAGCCGAAGCAAATTTTGCCAGAACTCCATATAGCGTAAACACAAAATATTGCCCAATAGTCGGGAGACCGTATCCAAAGGAAACCATTAAGGCAAGCCCTATAATTGGAATGGCAAAACAATCGCCAAGAAGATGCATATTAGCGGTCGCTGGAACAACAAATCTAGCCAAGTTTTTGTCATTAAGATTCTTCTCGGATCCTTCGATGGTTGCCGGAATCGCAGCCAAACTCGACATGGTGAAAAGCCCTATCAACACTCCCGGCAATAAGTTCTTAAATTTTTGCATTGTGAGCTTAAAATCACGCCCAGATAAGAGGAATATCACAGTAAACATATATCCATAGGCTATGATTGCAACAAGCAAAAGAAGCATTGCATATTCTTTGATTATTAAAAGCAACGCCCCTTCGTATTGCATCTTCACGATAAAGCCAAGGACGAAAAACGGAAGGACTGGACATATAACTTTTTTCAAGATAATATTAGAGGCGATTAACAGTTTTCCTCCCAACTTGCCTATAATATCAATTTTTAAGAATGTGCCAGCCAAGCCAAGGAAGGCCCCGCTGATGAGCGCTATGTCATTTCTTATAAGGGGCTTTATAGGAGACACCCAAGCAGGGATGAGTATATTATGCTGACTTAACTTAGAGATAGTTATAATTCCGTGCTTCAAAAATGGCTGCGCGAAAATATAGGAAACCCAAAATCCAGTAAAGTTTGAAAGACAAACGAGAGGCAATAATATCAGCAGAACCTTCACGGATTCGCCCTTTAAATTCAACACGCCCGATAAAACAAATGAGAAAATCAGAAAAGGCAGGAGAAAAACTATGAGATCCTTGATGCCAAGACTGACTGCATAGATGTTCGATTTTATCTCTACTCCGACATTATCTCCAAAAAACAATGTCAATAAAAACAAAGATAATATTAAGAACGGAAGATTGAAAAGTTTTTTTACTATATTCATAAAACACACCTCGAAAAACAAATTATACCAAAACCAATTATTTCAATAGAAATCAGTCACAAGATCGAGATGAATGCAGAGAAAAAATTATAGCTTGCAATGAAAGAACATTTAAAGATTTAATCTTGATGCAAACCACAATTCAAAGCACTAAATGAAATATATCTTTATTATCATATCATTTTGATAATGTCTGTCAAGAAAAAACCTTCCCCTGAGATTTCAGAGGAAGGGTAGCAGACATAAGCAAAATTAAGCAGCTTTTTTCTTTCCTGTGTTGCCAAGGCCTGTCGTCTTTGCAATATCGCTTCTTCTTTTTGCATAATTTGGGGAAACGACTGGATAGTCATTTGGCAAACCCCACTTCTCTTTGTATTGACTTAAGGACATTCCATAAACAGTGTTTAAATGTCTCTTGAGCATCTGAAGCTTTTTGCCATCTTCGAGGCACACGATGTAGTCATCATGCACAGAATCCTCTATCGCGACTGCTGGCGTTAAAGTTGGTCTATTTTTCACGCTGTGTGCATCTCTGCTAGTCTCGACCACTGCCAAGAAAATTTTCTTCAATGTTTCTGGAATTTCATCCACAGGAACTTCATTGCTCGCCAAGTAAGCGGCAGCAAGTTCCGTTGTATAAGCCATAACTTCCTGAGGCGTTAAATTGTTAGACATTGTTTTCTCCATTGTTTTTAGGTTACAAACGATGTATATATTTATACTATACTGCAAACTCAATTGCAACAAAAAAGTGCAATTTTTTAACAAAAAAAGTAATTTTATTTGGATCAATGGTGCTTTATAGCACATATTATTGGGAAATTTACGACATTTTAGATTGTTTTCGACACTACAATTGACCAGTTGTATCAAAATTTATGCAAATGGCGGCTATGCGAAGCATTCGCTATAACCGCCTCTGCAAGTTTATGAGTTCATAGAATTAAAGAAGTCTTCATTTGTCTTGGAGAATTTGAGTTTTTCCACGAGGAATTCCATCGCCTCTATGGTTCCCATAGGATTTAAAATCCTCCTCAGAATCCACATTTTCGACAGAATAGCCTTGTCTTTTATCAGCAGCTCTTCCTTCCTCGTTCCAGACTTGTTAATGTCTATCGCTGGGAACACTCTC
>CAXNGE010000055.1:0-4333 GCA_964201935.1 Alphaproteobacteria bacterium
CTCCCAGATCCCAAACTGTCATTTTTTCCGGAACTACTTCAAAAAATCAATTGGGGAAGATTTGTCAAGGCCGTGAGAGCAAGCGAGAGCGCAGCGTGCCTTGACAAAGCTAAGGGTCCCAATTGGTATAATCAAAAAATCCGGAAAAAGTGGCTGCGCCACCGGCCATAATAATAGAGCGCTTTTAATTTTAATAAACCAACAAAACTTGTCATGACCCAAAGGGGAGTCATGACTCAAATTAAAAAGTGCGAAGCTCCATTTGCCTCAGAGAAAACAAGTGCACAAGGAGCCACATGCGCTTTAAAATCTGGAAACATGCCCCTTTTTTAGTTTTTCATATAATGCGCTCTGATGTAAAGAATTTTTTACGCCCACTAGACTTCTCTCAAAAAACCCTCCTTTTTAAATTTACACATCAATTTATTAACGGATTCTTAAGGTTTATATGATAAAAATTGTGATGATATCTGGATGTAAAGCCAAAAAAATGCCTCTATCTATTTCTTGTCCATATAAAAAACTCCGTCCCAATCTTCTGGACAATTTTTTAACAATTCTTCACAGCGATTTTTTAAGACACTTATCGATTTCTCTGCTTCTGGGAAATTTGATATGATCATATTATAAGCCTCTATCGCATTTTGGAAATTTTTCTTTTGATAAGAATCGAACGCCTCCTTAGATTTTGAAGATAGTTCTATTTTAGAATAATATTCGGTATTGTCTGCATCACTCATTGAGCCTAGAGGCTCATAAATCGTTATTGCCTCCGTTTTTCCTTTGACCGCAATTCTATCAATAACTCTAAACAAAATTTGCCCGTGAGCTTCTTTTTCTATCGCTTCTGAAACAAGAATATATGTTCCATAAAATTTGTTCACAGATTCCAATCTGGAAGCAAGATTTATCGTGTCTCCAATTGCTGTGAAATTCATCCTATCTTGAGAACCAATATTTCCGACGATTGCTTCTCCTGAATGGATCCCTATTCTTGTCGGAAGAGGAGGTTTTCCTAAAGGAGTCCATTTCTCCTTCAATTTTTGCAACAACTTCTGACAGGAAAGAGCAGCTTCACAAGCATGAATAGCCTGTTTTTCATCATAATTTGGAGCTCCCCAGATAGCCATTATAGAATCTCCAATGTATTTATCTATAACCCCGCCATTTTTAACAATTTCCTGAGTGAGTTCATTAAAATATTCCGATAGATGAAGGATCAAATATTCTGCCGGTAATCTTTCGGCAACTGTAGAAAAGTTCTCTATATCAGAAAAGAATAAAGTCACTTTCTCGCTTTTTCCGCCAAGCTTTGGGGTTATTCCTAACTGCACCATTTTTTTTACCAAATCTTTTGGAGCATATTTTGAAAATGTTGTAATACTGATCTTCATACTTTTAATAGCATCTGAAAGTTTTTGAATTTCTTTTATTGCAGATTTAGGAGGTTTTGGATAGTTATCAAAGTCCAAATTACCTATAGCCTGAGCGGAATTGCACAGAGCAATCATAGGATTCGAAATTCTCCTTGACACAAAATATATCACAATGAGAGAAAGCAAAAATATGATAATAGAAATCATAATCATGCTATATTGAACAGCCGAAAGATTTCCAATAAAATCTTTTTCTGGAGAAATTGTGAGAATTGAAAAAGGAACCTTTGAAAGCTTTGAAAAAGAACAGGCATACGTTTCTCCATTCAACGAGAAAGATGCATTTTTGCCCTTTGTTCCATAGAGCAATTTGACCGCCTCTTTTAATCTTTCGTTCTTTGATTCGATGGCTGACAACAATTTCTGCGAGCCGTCAGGCAAAGTTTTAAGGAATGGCCCCTCATCAGAAGAGCTAACTATTTCTTCATTAGAATTAACCAAGTAACATTCTGTGTTTTTACTGGCTTTTGCATCAATCAAAATGTTTTTAAAATTATCTAAGGTTATAGCAAGACCAATAACGCCGTTTTTAGTATTGTGACTATCAACAGGAGCAGAAACAGTCACTCCAAATGTTTGTCCAAATGTGTTGCTTATGCGAAGCATATAAACATCGCTCCAATATATTCCATTTGCAAGCTGAGCTTGAACATACCACGCTCTCTTTGTTGGATCATATTGCGTTTTCAATGACTCAGTTAAAAGCTCTTTATTTTTATCACCAACATATGTCCATGTTTCTATCTGTTCATCATTTTCTACTGCGTTATCTATTTTTCTTATAGCAAATTTTGTCTCAGTTGGAATTGTTTCACTAGTTTTCGTTTGAAGTTTTTCCGTTTCGCTTATCTTTGTCGCCTGATAGAAAGAACCATCAGGAAGCCCTATATAAGCCGATATAACAGGGCCAGAACTTCGTAATGATTCTAAAAACATTTCTAATTGCTTTTCAGCATTTTTTATAGTTGGCTGACCAATGCTTTTTTGAAGCATCGATAAAAGAACTTCTAAATTCTTGAAATAATCATCAAGCCTCTTTGTGGTCGAGTTGACAACTGTTCTGGAATAATACTCTTTCTCAAAGTCCAAAACAAAATTCTTAGTAGCAAATGATGAATACAAAATTTCACAAATCACAGTGAGAAAAATCAGCAGGGAGAAGGCGCTTAATATGTCAACCTTCAGAGCTCGGCTCCTAAAAAATCCAGTCTTCATATTTTTGTATATCCTAGATTTTCCGATCTTTTTCACGTCAACACAAAGATTTTTACAAAACACCACATAATCAACTATAGCAAAAAATAGTTAATTTTCTGTGTATTGAAGACAGGTTATAATATGGCAGATGTCAAATAATTTCTTGGCAAAGAGAGAAAGCGCACACAATGCACGTGCTCGATAATGGCGCTAGGCGATTTTCGATTTTTCTCTGATACTAACTAGTTGCAATTTAGCTAATTTTGTCATCTGATTCAAGAGACAAGACATAATTAAAAAATATATGATATAATCGTAGGAATCCTGTGATTGCATCACCAAACGAATTATGCAGACTGAATCATTGATAGAAAGATTTGAAGAGATGCTCGCGGGAGATAGAAATCTTTCTCTTCCAAGCATTAGTGCATATAAAAACGATTTAGCAAAATTTTTTGGCTCCGGATATGGCATAGATGCAGATCAAAAAAAAATCGAATCTTATATGGAGATCCTAAAGAACTCAGGAGTGAAACAGTCTTCGATTCTTCGAAATGTTTCGGCGCTTCGGCAGTTTTTCGCTTTCTTGTGTGACGAAAAAATTATCTCCCAAAACCCAATGCGAGAGATAAAACTAAGGGCAAACAACAAGCCACTTCCAAAGGTTTTATCTGAAGATGAAATCTGTTTGCTGCTGTCATATTTCGAATCAAAAACTGACAATGATGCGATTAGATTGAAGGCAATGCTGCATATCTTATATGGAGGAGGTCTTCGTGTTTCAGAGCTTGTCTGCCTAGAGATGGGCTCTATTTTGAGATGCGAGGAAATAGGAAGAATTTTGTTGATAGTGATGGGGAAGGGCGGTAAGGAACGCATGATTCCCCTCAACGAAATCGCGATCGAAGCTATCTTAAAATATTTAGAGATAAGATCCGAGTTCGTTGCAAATGGAAGCAAGTTTCTATTTCCATCTCACTCTAAAGAAGGACATATGACTCGTCAGGGATTTGCAAAACTCTTAAAGAAAATAGCGATAGATGTCGGGATAATGCCATCCAAAATATCTCCGCATGTTATAAGGCACGCTTTCGCCACTCATCTTCTCTCCCATGGAGCAGATTTGCTCACTATCCAAAAATTGCTGGGGCACAAGGACATTTCGACCACTCAGATCTATACGCACATTTCAAATGATAAAATCAAACAGATCGTCGAAAACAACCCAAACATCAAAAAATTGAAAGCACTGAAAAAATAGCAGCTTGTCTTTGCCTATTTCTCGTTATATTTCAAGATAAAGTCGTTCAAAAGCCTGACACCAAATCCTGTGGCTCCCTTTTGAGAAAGAGCCCTATTTTTTGAATCCCATTCTGTTGCCGCTATGTCAAGATGAGCCCATTTGACGTCGTCCTTAATAAAATGTTTAAGAAACATGGCGGCGGTTATGCTTCCAGCGCCTCGTCCAGATCCAACGTTTTTTATATCAGCAATATCAGATTTTATATCGTCCTCATAGGAATCGTGAATAGGCATCCTCCAGAGTTTTTCTCCCACCTCTTTCCCAGAATTTTCCAGAGTCTTTGAAAGTTCTTCAGAATTCGAGAAAAGTCCTGCAAACTCATGTCCCAAGGCAACTTGAATCGCGCCTGTTAACGTTGCTATGTCAATTATGATCTTCGGTTCATATTTGATATTGG
>CAXNGE010000056.1:0-4307 GCA_964201935.1 Alphaproteobacteria bacterium
TCCTCTTCTCTGTTCTTTTGTGTTTTCTTGCGACGATTTATCCGGCAAAAAAAGCAGCCAAACTTGACCCAGTGGAAGCCCTGAGAATATGATAGAAATAACAAATTTATCTATCCTCGAGGCCAAGAAAGAAGCTGAATATCTCGCCAGAGAAATCAAGAGACACGACGAGTTATATTATAACCAAAGTTCTCCTGAGATTTCCGACTTTGAATATGATAAACTTCGAAAAAGGTTAATTGAAATCACGAGCAAATTCCAAGGAATCCTAATCGACGATTCTGTGCTAGAAAAAGTTGGAGCTCCTGTGAATCGAACTTTTTCTAAGGTGACTCATAAAAACCCAATGCTCTCGCTCGACAACGCATTCTCAAGAGAAGACATCGAAAGTTTTATCGCAAGATGTTGCAGGTTTTTAAATCTCTCAGAAGATCCATTGACATTTTGCGCGGAACAAAAGATAGATGGACTCTCTGCCTCAATAATCTATAAAAATGGCAAGCTCGAATATGCGGCAACAAGAGGCGATGGATACATCGGAGAAAATATCACTCAGAACATCAAGACAATCAAATCGATCCCACATAAAATAAATCTCCAAGGCGATGTTGAAATAAGAGGCGAAGTCTACATGCCGATTGAATCCTTCCTGTTGCTTAACGATGAAAGAGAGCTTGCTGGAGAACAACCCTTCGCCAATCCAAGAAACGCTGCGGCCGGATCTCTGAGACAACTCGATCCCAAGATAACAGCCTCAAGGAACCTCCGATTCTTTGCATATTACATCAAATCATTCGATGAGGATCTTGATCTTTCTTTGCAAACTCAGACCCTTGAATATCTGAAAAATCTCGGCTTCGATGTTTCCGACAACAAGTTATGCAAAAACATAGAAGAAATCACAGAATATTACAACGACACAGAAAAAATAAGAGACTCTCTCTCATATGAAATAGACGGAACCGTGTTTAAAGTTGACTCTCTTGATCTGCAAGAAAGGCTCGGATCCATCGGCAGAAGTCCAAGACACTCGATAGCCTTCAAGTTCAAGGCGGAAGAAGCAAACACAAGGCTAAATGATATAATCATTCAAACAGGAAGATCCGGCAAGATCACCCCCGTTGCAGTTCTTGAGCCAATAAGCCTTTCCGGCGTTGTTGTTTCAAGGGCAACTCTTCATAACTTCGATGAAATAAAAAGGAAGGACATAAGAATAGGAGACATTGTCACAGTCCTGAGATCCGGAGACGTCATCCCAAAGATAACAGCAGCCATAAAATCAGAGGAGCATTATAAACTCCCCGAATTCAATCCTCCAACCAAGTGTCCATCCTGTGGAACCTCGCTCGTGAAATACAGAGATCTGGTCGATTTATATTGCCCAAATCATTATTCTTGCAGGGATCAAATTATCAGATATATGGAGTATTTCGTCTCGAAAGATTGTTTCAATATCGATGGCTTTGGCAAGAAACAAGTAGCTGAGTTTTATAACACTGGAAGGATCAAAAACGTCATTGATATATTCAAGCTTGAGGAATCTGATGACGGCTCTCTCGCAGAATCTCCAGGCTGGGGAACAACCTCCGTCCGGAACCTGTTCCAAAGCATCAACCAAAGCCGCCTCATAGAGTTTTCTAAATTTATAATGTCCCTTGGGATCCCTGGAGTCGGAGAAATCTATTCCATCTCTCTTGCCGATAATTTTAGTGATATTGAAGCCCTAATGAATGCAACGACTGAGGACTTCATAAGCCTCGAAGGATTGGGCGATCTCATGGCTCTTGAAATTTACGAGTTTTTTCATAATGAACTCAATACATCCTTTGTAAACAAGCTATTGCAGAATGTTGTCGTCCAGTATAGTGACAGAAAAAAGGACATAGATACAACGAATAGGTTCTATAACAAAACGGTCGTCTTCACAGGAAAGCTCTCGAAAATCAGCAGAGACGAAGCAAAGAAAATCGCTCTTTCCAGAGGGGCACGAGTCTCATCATCAATCTCAAACAAGACGGATTTTGTCGTCGTTGGAGAGGCCGCCGGATCAAAACTTAAAAAAGCACAGGAGCTGGGAATAGGAACGTTGACAGAAGAAGAGTGGATGAATCCCGTAGAAAATTGAGCAATTGCTAGGAGGCCAGCTTTTGCCAACCTCCTATAATCAGAGTGTGTTAAAGTTTATTGTTCATTTATGAGCCAAACATCCCTAAACAGCCCTCCAGATCCTATCCCTTTACGAGCAGCCACACGAATTTTGTCTATAAGGATGTCTCTTTTCAGAGCATTAATACGTTCCTGTTTTGTCTTAAATCCCTGTTGTATACTAGCAAGCTGTTGATGGTCTTTTTGAGATAGACATTGGTTCAGTCCCAACCTTTGGGCTCCAACCAGTCGCTTTAGAAGATTTGCTTTTTGTTGAATTTGCTCGCACTTAGCAATATTCTTTGTTTGCCGAAGCTCTAATTGCAGCGCTTGTTTTTCTTGTTGAGCCTGTTCAACCTGCTGGTGAAGTTGAGTTGCAAATTCTAACTGCTGATTTTGAGATTGATCCTCAACCGCCGCCTTTTCTTGCTGCAACAACTGAATCTGAAAGAGGAACTCTAGTTTTTCTTTTTGAGCTTGTTCAACAAACTGCTGATGTTGAGTTGCAAACTCTAACTGCTGCTTTTGAGATTGATCCTCAGCCGCAGCCTTTTCCTGTTGCATCGCCTGAATCTGAGCGAGGAACTCTTCGTTCTTGATTTTTGATTGATTAATAAGCTGATCAATCTGAGCTTCCAACTGAACATTTTCGTTGCTATACCTATTAATATGTTCTGCAGAAAGGAAAGAAGCATTCCTGAATTCAATACAATCAGTCTGACACTGAGAAAGCTTCTCTTGTGTCTGCTGAAGCTGAGTTTGCAATCCTTGACTGTTTACTTTTTCTTGCTGCAGTTGTAGCTTTAATTCGCCTTCTTTCTCTGTCAATTCCAGCAATCTCTCTTGCGTTTCTTGCAGTTTTGCTTGCGTTTGGCGACCATCTAGCAATAACTTTTGAAACTCGTTTTGAGTTGCCGTAGTCTGATTTTGGAGTGCAGCATATTGCGCTTGTTGATTTTTTTTTGTTTCCTCTAAGGCGCTGATTTGGACTTGATAGATCTTAGCTTCTTGTGTTAACTGCTGCATCTGATTTTGTAAGTTCACAATTACCAAACTACTTTGTTCTAACTGAGCTTGAGCTTGCCCAAGTTTAAATGCTGGAGTCCGTTCTTGAAGAAACCTTTTTAATTGAATCCCAGTTTTTTTGATTGATTCGATAAAGCCTCCTTGCGGAGCTTGATCAACTGCGATCACCTGCTGCACACCCATGCCTTCCTGAGGTTGCGCATTCTGAAGAGGCGCATCAGCAAAAAGATTACCCTTCAGCTCGTTCACTTCCTGCATAGCAAAAGAACTAGAGATAACACACGAAATAGCTATTAAAGGCATTAGTTTTAAAAAATTTCTCTTAATCATTTGAACACTCCTAAAAAACGGTTTAATTTCTTTATTGCTATATACTAACAGCTCTCGCAAGAACTGTCAAGTAAAAAAGAAGGGACGCGCAAAAAAAATCGGTTGATGGCAAATATTCAAGGTAGAGAGCAAAAGTCTAAAAAAAACACAGAAAAATATATTGAATTTTATTTAAAAACAGATCAAACTTGATGCTATATGATAAATTCAAACGCCAACAAGGAGATTGAAAAATGAGCTGCAATTGCACAACGTATCAAGATTCAAAGGAAATCTTGTCAAAAGTTCTAGCCAATACTTACGTCCTATATCTCAAGACTCAAAATGTTCACTGGAACGTCAAGGGAGTGGCCTTCAGAGAAATCCACCTCATGACCGAAGAGCATTACAACAACCTGTTCCTAGCCATCGATGAAATAGCCGAAAGATTGAGGATGATCGGAGAAAGAGCTCCAGCAACATTCAGCGAATTCACAGAACTTGCATGTTTGAGCGATAAACTGGAGTCAAAAAACTCAGATGAGATGTTGACGGCACTCTTAGACGACCACAAATCCATGGCCGCCGCCCTGAAGAAGATGCTAGGATTCTTGGGAAATTCAGATGATTTTGGAACAATAGACCTGCTCAATGTCAGGCTAAAATTCCACGAGAAGACAGTCTGGATGCTATCGAGCACACTGAATAATTAAACTAAATAATTGGGGCTTGTGTATTTTCGAAAGCCCCAAAACAACCTGGCAGTTTTAGAATAATCTAGCGGTTTTCGTAAACATTTCTATTGATTAATTTGGATATTTTTTATA
>CAXNGE010000057.1:0-4278 GCA_964201935.1 Alphaproteobacteria bacterium
AAATTGCTTGCTTATGTCAATGAAGACAGTATCTTTGAATCGATTCGTCAAGCCATTGCGAATGGAAAATTTGTGGTTACTAAAGAAATTTTACAACAATTTCAGGCAATAATCGATGCAGGCGCCTATGGTATAAAGGCCGCTATGGAGCAGGGGTCTGAAGAAAAAGGCGGCGCCATTGGTCGATACGTTCTTACATTTGAACCGTCAGGTGAAAAATTGGACTTAAAGATTTCTGCTGATCTGCCACCTGAGGTAGCAAAATCTGTTGCGCCATTAGTTAAAGTTGCCGCTACAGTTGTAAATATTGAAAACCAAAGGGCGCCTTTAACGAAGGCACTTAAAGCTGCGGAGAAAGATTTGAAGGAAGGCATGAAAGAAGCAATAGAAGGTAAAATTAATTCTGCCGCGCAAATACAATTACTTCAAGATGATCCTAAATTAAAGGCATTTGCTGAAAAACAAGCGGAGATTGAAAAAATCAAAACAAGCGCAGAATATCAGGCCAAGAGTCAAGCTTTAGCTGCAGAAGAAAAAGCTATTCAAGAGGATCTTGAGAGAATTAAAAAAATGCCAGCAAAAGGTCAAGCCGCTGCTTATAAGGCCGCAAATTTAACTGGAACCCCTAATAGCGAAAGAGAGAAAAAACTGGCTGCAGACAAAGCAGCTTTAGATAGCGAAATCATCGCCAAACAAAAAGCTTTAGAAGCAAATTCTGCTGATTTAGGGACAAAAGTAAAAGACTTAAGCGACGCCCAAGCAAAATTTCAGGATGAGAAAAAAGCAGTCAGTACATTCCGTTCAAAATACGAAGATGATTCTGAGGCTTTAAGCGCAATGGCTGCATTTGAAAAAGCATTAAATAAAATAAACTCATTAAACAAGCAGAAGGAAAATGCTTGGAGTGAAGCAGCAAAAGCACAAAAAAATGATGGAGATGGAGAAACAGAGAAAAAAGGCAAAAGTGAAGAAGATAGCTCCGACTAACATCATATTGAATCAGGCAGAGATCACTCTCCGCCTGATTTAGCCTCTATTAAAGGAACAGTCATGAAGAAAGGACGAGGGAATAAAAGCATCTAAGAAAAGTTGTTTCTATCGAAACTTCCCATCCTTTATAAAAAGGATACCTCTTATAAAAACTGCACACAAGATATTTTTTTAACAAAATTATTCGCTATTCCGTTAATATTTCGAATCCGGCTTCAGTGACCGCAATCGTATGTTCAAATTGAGCGGATAGAGATTTGTCAACCGTGACTGCCGTCCAGCCATCCTTCAAAACCTTCGATTTATATGAACCTGCGTTGATCATGGGTTCTATTGTAAAAATCATTCCCGGAAGGATTTGCCGCCCTTTTGAGCCGGAGTTATAATGAATGATCGTTGGAGGTTCGTGAAACTCCCGGCCTATTCCATGCCCACAATAGTCTCTGACAATTGAATATCCATATTTATCGACAAAATCTTGAATTGCTTCTCCAATGTCTCCGAAGTGTCCATATGGCTTGACTGCATTAATTCCGATATAAAGAGACTCTTTTGCAACATCAACCAAGCTTTCAGCAAGCTTAGAGCATTTTTCAACGATGAATGTCCGGCTCGTGTCTCCGAACCATCCATCGAGGACCACGGTGATATCTATGTTGATTATATCTCCTGTCTTGAGGGCATATGCTCCGGGGATTCCATGGCATATGACGTGATTAACAGACGTGCAAATAGATTTTGGATATCCGTTATAATTCAATGGGGCAGGGGTCGCATTATGAGAAATTATGAATTCATGACAGAGTGTGTTGAGTTCATCGGTCGTTATGTGAGGCTTTACGAATTGAGAAATATAGTCCAAAGTTTCTTTGGCTAGTCTGCAGGCCTTTCTCATTTGAGCTAGATCTTCATTCGTGTAGGTGTTTATTTTACTCATTCTTTAAGATTCTCATAATATGCCGGACAATAAGGATGTCTTTTTTGGGATATCTGTTTTCTATCGAGTATTTTGCCATCTTTTGTCCAAAGAAACAAGCCCTGTTTATAGATTTTTCGTTCAACGTCTTCGAATCCTTTGAACTCTTTTTTCACAAGGTCTTCTTGAAAGCCAAGATTCCTTTGAATCGATTTGATTTTGTTTTTTCCTTTTTGGATGGAGGTTGTGTAGAATTTACCGTCCTCAACAAAACACACAACCGGCTCTTCAGGAGGGAACACAACATTTGGAGTTTTGTCAAAGTAATATAAGACGAGAGAGGCAAACATCGCCAAACTTCCAATATGTTTCAATTTTGTTTTTAGGAGGCACAAAATAATCCCGCCGATAATCATAACTGAGAGCGTAAGTTGTGTTGGAGATTTCAGAGAGATATCTGACCCAGGCAGAGAAGAAACAAACGAGATACAGGCGACTAACACCGTTATTGAAAATTGGAATATTTTCGTGAAAAAATTCGTGAAATATCCGAATATTAAACTTGCTATTCCAAGAGGGGCTATGATGATGCTTGTGAGTGGGATCGCTATGAGGTTTCCAAAAATGCTTGAACAACTCAGCCTATTAAATGTTGCGATTGAAATTGGCAGGGTTGCCAGGGTTGCAACAAGAGTTGTGATCGCTGAGGTCGCAAGATAAGCAGGAGCCTTCTGCCAGAAGCTAGCCCTCAAATTCCAGCTCGTGAACCTTGAACAGTAAATTTCATAGACTGAAATAAGAGCAAGCACAGCACTGAATGATAACTGAAAACTGACGAGAAAAAGAGAGGCAGAATCGAAGAGTAATATCAGAAACGCTGCTAGTGACACACTTCTGATTGATAAGGCTCCTCGTCCCATCGTTATGCTCGAAAGACAGACAGTCGTCATAATAAAAGCTCTAATCGCAGATGGAGAAAACCCTGATAACGCGAGATACATCAAAGTGCAGGGGATTGTTATAACAGCCGCGCATTTCTTCGGATTTATCACTTGGAAGAAGCAACCGGCATATAGGAACAATCTGAAGAAGATGAAGAACGCGATTCCAGCCAGGATCGACATATGCAGTCCGGAGATTGCTAATATGTGAGCGGTTCCTGATTTTATGAAGACGTCTCGGATCTTTGGATCGATTGCTGATTTGTCTCCCGTTAGAAGAGCCGCAGCAACTCCGCTTTCTGGCTTAGAGATATTTTCTGATATCGCCTTCGTCAGATAGAACCGAAAATACGAAAAGTTTTCCATGAAGTCGTCAGAGGATTTCGATTTGATTTTCTTTATTCCGAAGACGATTCCGGTTGCGTCCATCTTTATTAGAGAGTTATATTGCAATGGATCGAAGGAGTTTGGAATTGCCGCCGCCTTATATGGCAGCAATCTGCCAAAAACCTTAACAGAGTCCTTCGGCTCTATCCCCTTCAGAAGCTTGCTTCCACAGGTCATTTTTGCCGTCTTTATGAACGCGAGCCCTGGAATATTCATGTTTTTAAAGATAACTCGTTGCATTCCCTTCATCGTTGGGTGAGTCTCCTCAATAAACCCGACGTCCGCCTTGAAGCTTATCTTGTCATATTCTCTATCAATAAATTTTTTGTTGGCAAGCAGGTTTGTGTCTAGAATTCCTCCCGTTTGAGCAACATAAATTCCAAGAGAAAACAGCAAGATTGAAAAGGCTGATATTCTGTTTTTATGCAGAATTGAGGCCAGCACAATTGAGGATCCGACAAAAATCCAGAGGAATTCCCAGGATGTGAAGGGAAAATGAACTCCGAAGAGAATTCCGAGGGATAATATGACTGGGCAAAATAGCGGCAGCCTTCCTCTCTCTAAGAATAAAATCTCTGCGAACTGCATTTCTTCTTCAACATTCTTTGTCGTGTGCGTCTTCATTATATCTTGCAAAGGTTAACAAAGTGTTTTTTTAAAAGATGTCTATGGAGGTAGCGCCCCTCATTTTTCAGGATTTCATAAATCTGCGTTAATTTTCAAAAATTTTTCACAGGTTTTTCAAAATAAAACTCAAATTACCAAAAACAGTACTGAGATGGGCGTAAAAATATCTTTACAACCTCCCCAGTTTTATGAAAAAATAAAAACAAGGGTTGATTGTCATCCTCCCATAAAACAATCCGCGGATGGCTTTATTCGCGATTAAAGAAAAGCCACATGCCCGCTCATATGAAAGTATGAGATTTATCAACATCCAACAGATCGACGGAAGTTCCTCTGTTTCACTCCAGAAAATTCACTTTTAATTTGCATATAATGAATCTTAAAAAAACCACGAGTTCTAGCAAAATTTGTCACAGG
>CAXNGE010000058.1:0-4228 GCA_964201935.1 Alphaproteobacteria bacterium
AGATAATTTCATGAAGTTGCCTATAATCTTTAAACTCCAAATGGGCGTTTTTTTATTTTGACTCTTCTATAATTCTAGTGTATTATCTCAATAAAGGAGCTGATCCTGGTTCTATATATAAAACGGAGGAATTTATGTCTATTAACAAACTTACATTAGCAATTTCTATACTAGCAATAACGACTGTTTCAACAGTGTTTCAGGATGCAAGAGCAATGCAAGAGCGAGAAACAACCGACCTAATGCATAGTGTAGCAATGCACAAAAGACAAGAAGTTGAGAAATTAAAAGATAAGTATATTCGCAGGCAAGACAATAATGGCAATACCGCGTTGATGTATGCCGGTATGTATAACAATTTTCAGGCTGTTAGTTCTCTTAAGGACGAAATGCGCATGCAAAATGACGAAGGTGAGACGGCATTAATGATGGCTGCCTTCAGGAACTATGACAACTTTATTCCTCTTGTTATGGAAGAATTGGGTATGCAAGACAACAAAGGCCAAACAGCTCTGCATCGTGCAGCCGGTGGTTATTCAGTATATACAGTAGGATTACTTTTGCAAGAGGCGGATATCAAAGATAACGAAGGCATGACTGCGCTGTATTATGCAGCTAAGGGTTGCGAAACAGGAGCGCTCGAAAATATAGAGAAGATACTACCTATGACGCCGTTTGCCGATATAGAGAAAACGTTAATAGCATCTAAAGAACAGCTCGGAGAATTAAATTTAGGGTTTTGTGAAGATAAAAAAATAAGAATGAGGCAGATTGTGAACGCTTTAGAAACAAAACTCTCAGAGCTTGAGTTACTCAAGCAGCAGATAGAAGAACAAAAACAATCCATTAAACAAGGGTATGAAGACATTGACAAAATAAGGCAAGAGCTGAGAAAAACGAGACAGGACAGCAGTATGTTGCCGTCTTTCATGCAGGCAGAAATTGATGCAAAATAACAACTATAATAAAATCCGTGATTATTTGAAAAAGAGATCGCGGATTTTCTTTTTATAAATTGTGCCTATGTGTGCATAAATTCCAGTGTGATCATTTTTCCCAAATGGGCGTTTTTTTATTTTGACAAGAGATTTATTCTTTGCGAAACTTAAAATAGGTGTGAATAACGCACATCTTTAGTCATCAAACAGAATCACTTTCATTATAATCAAGGAGCTAACATATGAACTCACAATCAATCTTAAAAATAGAATCAGAGCTTGGAACGACTCTTATCTCCAGGAAAGCCTCTCAAGAGATATCTCCAACTATCAAGCACGAGATTTTGAAAAACTTGAACTCAAGCATCATAACAGTCCCGAAAAAACACCAGAAACTCAAGATTATAATAGAATCCCCGGACTCTCCCGCCCTGCCCTCCTTAATTCTTGGGCAAAAATTCAAAATTCACTCTATCATAGATTATTTTGAATATGGGAAAAAGAGCCCTTCTGTTCCGTATGTTGCGGACTCCCTTAGGACATATGACAATTGTATAAAATTCAAACCTTTGCTTAATGCGATTTTAATCAATTTCAAATGCAAGAAAGCCAATGGAGAAATCAGATGGATCCTAGAATTTGAAGAATCATAACAAAATTTATCCAAAACTCTCAATTCCTTGAAAGAATCGACAAAATATCCTATACTCAAGCACGAAATTACGACATTTTGTTGTTGGTGTTTTATGATAGACAAAGAGCTCTTAACAAGCAAGGACGCATGGAGAGACCCAAAGATTTATAAGGAAATCTATGAATTTTCTATAAAAAATCCGGAAGGATATTGGGGGGCTCAACTTGACAGACTATCCTGGCTTAAAAAACCCGAGATAATTTGTCAGAAGTCCGAGAATGGCGGATCGACCTGGTTTCCCGACGGAAAAATCAATGCCTGTTATAATTGCGTCGACAGACACGCGGAAAAAACTCCCAATAAAACAGCGATAATCTGGCAGAGCGAAGATCTCGAAGTTTTTCAGGAGATTTCATTCAAACAGCTTCAAGAAGAAGTTTCAAAATTTGCAAATACCCTTAAAAAACTTGGACTAACTCGAAAGGATTATGTCACGATTTATATGCCGATGGTCCCAGAGGGGTTTTACGCCTGCCTTGCCTGCGCTAGGCTTGGAATACCTTATTCTGCGGTCTTTGCAGGGTTTTCGCCTCATGCAATTGCCCTTCGCATGAACGACTGCAATTCAAACTTCATCATATCTTGTGATGCCAATAAGAGAGGCGGAAAAATCATCCCTCTCAAGCAAAACGTCGATGAATCCAGGAAACTCACGGGAAGGCAAATTAGATCGCTAATCGTCAAGAGGCAGGGAATCGAAATCCCATGGAATAAGGATTTAGACAACGACTATTATGAGCTGTCAAAAAACGAATCGACAATCTGCGAAATAGCCGACACAGATTCAAACTCCGAATTGTTCATACTCTATACCTCAGGATCCGTCGGGAAGCCAAAGGGAGTTCTTCAAGGCACCGGAGGTTTTCTGCTATTCGCCTCGATGACCCATAAATATTTCTTCGATATCAACGAGGATTCTGTTTTCTGGGCCTCGGGAGATATCGGATGGATGGGCGGGCACGCATACGCTCTCTATGCTCCTCTTTGCAACGGAGTGACAACGGTTGTGTTCGAAGGAATCCCAACCTATCCTAGAAATTCTATATTCTGGGAGATCGTTGATAAACACAAGGTCACGTCTTTTAACACTGCCCCAACAGCAATCAGAGCAATGATGCAACATTCAAAGGAAAGCCTTGCCAACACATCAAGGGATTCCTTGAAACTCCTCGGCGTTTTCGGAGAAATCCTAAACAAAGATGCTTGGTATTGGTATTTCAATGAGGTTGGACATGGTCAATGCCCTGTCGTCAATATGTGGGGGCAAACAGAACTTGGAGGAGTTCCAACAGCCCCCCTCTGCAATCTCGATGAAATGAAGACGTACGGCCACATAGGAAGACAGTTCTTCGGTTGCGAATTAATACTCAAAGATCAAAACGATAACACAATAACAACACCAGAGACAACGGGAGCAATGTTTATGAAGCACTCGATGCCTGGGATGCTGCTCGGAATCTTCGGAGACAAAGACGGCCTAAAAAGAACCTATTATTCGCAATCGAGCGATGATATATATTGCACAGGCGATGAGGCGTATTTCGATTTCGATGGAAACACTTGGATTACAGGAAGAATAGACGACGTCTTAAATGTCTCGGGTCATAGGATAAGCCCCATCGAAATAGAAGAGGTTATTGCGGGCTCTGATATCATCGCAGAAGTTTCAGTCGTTGGATTTCCGCATGCCTTGAAGGGAGAGGGGATATACGCCTTCATAGTCCTTAAAAAAGATATCACAGAGGAGCAAAGAAACAATGCAAAAACCTTGATATCAAACAGAGTCAAGGAAATAATCAGCCCGATAACCAAGCCAGATGTTATATCGATAGTGGATGATCTTCCGAAGACTAGATCTGGGAAAATTATGAGGCGTATCCTAAGAAAAATTGCCTCAGGAGACACGAAGGACTTTGAAGATATGACAACCGTTTCCAATCCTGAATGCATCGATGATATCATAAAGAGGTCAAATTAAGAGAGTAGACTCCTTTTGAAAAATCCGGGAAAAGTGACAGCGTCACGGGCATAAAAAAATATAGCCCCCATCAAAGCGCTCAGAAAATCACAAAAAAGAGAAGAGTTTTTTAACGTATTCTTAAGGTTTATATGATAAAATAAGATTATATCTGGATGTAAAGCCAAATCGATAGGCTGCATGCCCCGAAGCGGGTGGGTGGGGGTTAGGGATGGTCGAAAATACCACAAAAAAGTTAATAATCCGTTAATTTTCAAAAATTTTTCACAGGTTTTTCAAAATAAAACTCAATTTACCAAAAACAGGACTGAGATGGGCGTAAAAACATCTTTACAACCCCACAGATTTATGAAAAAATAAAGTTATACCCCCCAACACACAAACTTTTTTATATTTATAATTTTATATTATTTTTGTTGTTGTTGGGCCTGTTAAACTCGTGGATAACTCGCCAGAGTTATACACATTGTTAATAGGCCACTCGAAAACCAAAACAAATCCCAATCAAATATCTCACAAAGGATAAACAAATGCGAATAAAAATCTCAGCAAAAAACACACAATTTAAAGACATAAATATCCAAAATATCTATGTCGGATATAACTCATATTCAAAAC
>CAXNGE010000059.1:0-4221 GCA_964201935.1 Alphaproteobacteria bacterium
TACTCACGAGCAGATTAAAACAACGCTCCCAAAGGCGAAGGAATTGCGTCCCATAGTTGAAAAAATCATAACAATGGCAAAGCTTGGAAGTCTTCATGCGAGAAGAATGCTAGTTTCTAGACTTCAGAGCAATGATGTTGTTAAGAAGCTTCTGGATGATGTGGCTGTTCGTTTTGCAAACAGAAATGGTGGCTATATTCGCATTATGAAGGCGGGATTCCGTTATGGGGATGCGGCTCCTATGGCGATTATAGAGTTTGTCGAGAGAAAAGAAAAATCCATCCAGCCAATCGTGATTGATGAAGCGAAATAAATGAAGTTTATTGCAGTCACAATCACGGTTCTTATGCTTGCTCTTTCTGCTTGCGAGACGACGGTTATTAACAGAGGTTATGTTATTGAATCTGCCGATTTCAAGAAGATTCAGCCTGGTGTTTCCGATGCTAAATTCGTTTACCAAAACTTCGGATCTCCAACGATAAGATCCACGCTTCGTGATGACTCTGGCTGTTATAGCTGGTACTATGTTTACAAAAGGACAGAGAAGACAAGCTTCTGGGATCCAAAGGTCGTTGATCAAAAGACTATGATTGTGACGTTTGATGCGAATGGGCTCGTGAAGAATGTCAAAGAATCAACGTATGAGCGTCCATTGTCAACGATTTCTGAGAAAACGAAGACGGAAGGGAAGACTGGCGGCGTTGGTGAGGCATTCTCTGGTCTCGGTAAATATTTGAAGCCATACACACAAAAGAAATAATGTTCTATAAATACTCTCTGCAAGACCTTCAGGATAAAGCTGAGGGTTTTGCTGATTCTATCGAGCCTCCTTGTTCTGTTCTGTTATCTGGCAATCTTGGCTCCGGGAAAACTCAGTTTGCAAAGTTTTTTATCAACAAAATTCTTATAGATAAAAATCAGAATATAACGAGTCCAACATTTAATATCGTCCAGATATATGAAACAACAAAAGGCCCCCTTTGGCATGTCGATCTATACAGATGTGAAAACGAAGCAGAAATTGAAGAGTTAGGGCTGTTAGAGGCGATGTGCGAGAACATTTGTCTTATTGAATGGCCAGATCTCATCCAAAAATATATAGCAAATTTTCCAGTTATTGAATTTATTTTGTAAAGTTTGCTGAATTCCTTTTGAATTTTGTTATTATAGATACATCGAGAGTTCTTTCTTATGATCTAATGAAGTTTACTAAAACAGCATGTTTAATTGTGTTGCTCTTATCAGCCTGCCAGCAAAATGGCACTCGGCTCAGTCATAAGTATGAATCTGCCTTTGGCAAAACTTTAGTGCACGAAGGAGGATACTGCAATGACGAAGACGATCATGGCGGTGAGACGAAGTATGGCGTGTGTCAAAGAAGCAATCAATGCGTGAACATAAAAGAATTAACGATAGAAAAAGCAAAGTTGATGTTCTATGCAGAATATTGGGTTGACATGAATCTTGAAGACGTTAGAGATCCAGATATTGCTGCAAAAATATTTGATATTTGTGTGAATTTTGGAAAAACCCAGGGGATTAAAATAGTAACGCGAGCTTTAAGAGCCGTTGGAGTGCTGCCTCATTCTCTTGAAAATGAGAGGGATTGGAATCTGGTTATATATTTTGTGAATATGGCTCGATCTAAACACGGAATGTTGGCGGCGTTAAGATCTGAGGCGGCGGCAGTATATAGAATGATTGTTCATAAAAACGAAACACAGCAAAAATTCTTGAATGGTTGGCTGAATAGAGCATACAGATGATATCTCAATTTAAAATGGCGGATGGGGTGGGATTTGAACCCACGAAGGAGTTGCCCCCTTGCCGGTTTTCAAGACCGGTGCCTTCAACCGCTCGACCACCCATCCTTGAATGCTCTGCATCACATAAGCATAAAAAGTGTATCAGAAATTGACACTTATAACAACAGAAAAATTTAGTGCGATCAAGGCGCTCTTAACGTTTCATTAGGCCTCGTGAGTAAAAAATCACTTGAGAAGAATAAACAATCAACGAATTGTAATAGAAAAATAAGGTATGACTGTTTAGTCTATACTGTTCGTGAAAGAATGTTGCCATCTTCTAAAATGAAGTTGCAACACCTTAAAATGTTCGTTGATAAGATGGGCAAAGAAAGGGGAAAAGTAGTGTGGCTTTTGAACGGAGAAAGAGTGGGCTATCATTGATAGAGATCACAAACTTAGGTCGTTCTTGGAGAAAAAGTAACGTGCCACTATTGGACACCTGAGAAGATATTCGGACATCTCAACCAAAGTCATAAATTTTATATCTCATCCACGAGTGATTATCACTTCATCCACAGCAAAATCATTAGACTTCTCTCGCAAACCGACTATCCTTTTGGAGTCTACAGAAGGAATTCACACGAGGATTAAAGAGTCGCCATGGCACAGAAGAAGTCTGTTGGTGGGGGAAAAGAAACACCGGCCTGTGTTTGGAACATCCAGGCCAGTGCGTCAGTATTTTAAGTGTTATTTTACCAATTCGTGGTAATGAGCATAAACATTTTTAAATTGCTCTTTGCGTGATTCCTGCGCGGCTTGAGCCTCAGGTTTCATAAACACTTTGTCGTGCAATTCGAGCTCACCATTCATGATTTGGAGCGCAGATGGCACACCTTCACCTGGATCTTGTTCAGCCATCTCTTTCAAAGAATCATACTCATTTGCCAATTCCATTAACTTTTTAACCGATTCTTCGTTAAGATTTCGGGCAGAATATAACATATCATGATGATTTAGCAAAGTAGGGTAGTCATACACACCATTGTTTTGCCTTTTAACTAACGCAATACGCAGTGCGTTACGATGTCCTTTGGACAAATCAAGATTTGATGTCCCTGTATCCTCTGTCAACAAGATCTTTTGCACTTCCTTTTCTGACAAAACGTCTTTGGCAATTGATTTGAATTTATCAATCAAATACGATCCAATCTGCCTATTAGCCCCGGCATAAGTTAAAATACTCCACCCGTGTGAATCAATTTGTCCAAAATATTCCTTTTTGCTCTCAGCATCAAGCTTGTCTCCGAGCTCTGCAAAATATTGAGCAAACTCTTGAGTCTCCCATGCGCCCGCACGTAACCAGATGTTTCTTCCTTGTTTGTCGGTTTGAAGGGTTAATTTATTCATGTCGGCCTCTCCCAATATACCTCTAAATTCACTAACAAGATATTGGCATAATTCCTTGGAAGAAGGAAAGGCTGGGGTAGGCATTCCACCTCTGCTCGCGGGCAAAGAGGACAACATTAAGGCGTTTTGACCTTCATTATCAACGCTCAAAATATATCTCTTCAAACGATCTGTGCCCATATTATTTTTGACTTTGGACATCATGTATTGACAGAGTGATAACTTTTTCGAAAGTTCGCTGGCATCGCTTGTTAGAGCAACCGCAGACATCAGTGCATTACTACCATTGGAATCTTGTTTCTCCAGATAGGAGGCAAGTTCATCTTTTGTTAATCCAGCCTCTTCCAGCACATTCATGAAGTATGTTATCTGATCAGCCTTTTTATTTTCTATCAAATGCATTAATACTGTTTTTTGCTCGCTCGTTCCATCTTGAGCTGTTAGATATTGCTTAAACCCTTCTTTATCGAATGCTTTTTTAGCAACCATTAGCGCATATTCAAAAAGGTTCTTATCCCCATTTTTAGAGGCCCACATCAAAACATTCATAGTTTGGCCATTTTGTCCGCCTTCATGAAGAGATCCTCTCGCCAGTAACCATGATTGCAGCTTTTGTTTGTCCTCTTTTACATTGCCATTGCCATTTATCAAATGATCGCTTATTAAATGCTTTATCACAGAGGTCTCCTGATACTGCGCAGCTAAAGCGAACAATTGGTCAGCCTGCTCAGGAGAAAGATTCTTTGGATCTAACATTTGGGTTTGTAAGTATTCTGCTAATGCTTTATTTGCAAGAGGAGTGTCATTTTCTAACTTTTGATAAATCTCATTTGGAGTCCCTGATGCCCCTATTTTTTCACCTAATGCTTTGTTTTGCGATATCTTTTCAGCCAAATCTTTCTTAATAAATTTTTCATATTCTGGAGCAGGTACGGCGCCACGAGTGCCAATATACCGGATCAATGATTCTTCATTATAGTTAGCAGACTTTGTGAATTCTGCGTTAACAACCCCCCAGTACACAGTCTTTAACTGGCTCAACGAAGCCTCTTTCAGGAATGCTGCG
>CAXNGE010000060.1:0-4148 GCA_964201935.1 Alphaproteobacteria bacterium
GAGAATATCAGCCGCTCCTAGAGTATATCCTCCCATCTCCTGGGCAATTTTCAAGACCTGCTCTTGATAGACCATGACCCCATAGGTCTCTTCTAAAATAGGCTTCAGCATAGGATGAAGATAAACCAAAGTTTCAGGACTGTGCTTGCTGGCAATATATTTTGGGATTTCGTCCATAGGACCAGGTCTATATAGCGACGTAATAGCCATGATGTCCTCTAACCTATCAGGCTGGAGTTTTTGAATGACATCCTTGACCCCGGCGCCTTCAAGTTGGAATATTCCAACGACATCAACGGAACGCAAGAGATCAAAAGTTTTTCTGTCGTTAAGATCTATCTTGGATATATCAAGATCTATTCCGTGATATTTCTTAATATTATCACAGGCGTTTTTGATGACAGTCAAAGTCTTTAGCCCAAGGAAGTCAAATTTAACAAGCCCGGCTATCTCTGCATACTTCATGTTAAATTGAGTTATCGCGAGCTTACTTTCTCCATCTGAATATAATGGAACAAACTCATCGATAGACTTGCTACCGATAACAATTCCGGCGGCGTGCATCGAAGCATGTCTATATAGCCCCTCTAACTTTAATCCAGTGTCTATGAGGAATTTAACTGTATCATCCTCCTCCATCATCTGACGAAGCTGTGACTCTATCTCCAAGGCCTGGGTCAAATCAACAGGATGAACAGGATTATGCGGAACAAGCTTTGAAATCTTGTCAACCTGCCCATATGGCATCTGAATAACTCTTCCAACGTCTCGAAGAACGGCTCGAGCCTGAAGTTTTCCAAGAGCGATTATATGAGCAACCTTATCTTTCCCGTATTTTTCTTGGACATAATCTATGACCTCGTCGCGTCTCATCTGGCAGAAATCTATATCAAAATCCGGCATGGAAACACGCTCAGGGTTTAAAAACCTCTCGAAAATAAGTTTATATCTCAAGGGATCAAGATCGGTTATCCTAAGCCCCCAAGCAACAACGGATCCAGCCCCAGAACCTCTCCCAGGACCCACAGGAATATCCTGAGATTTTGCCCACTTAACAAAATCAGAGACTATAAGAAAATATCCGCTGAACCCCATCCCCTTAATAACGGACATTTCGTAATCTAATTGCTCGAGATATTGCTTTTCAATCTGTTCTTTGTTGCTATCTTGAAATTCCTTGTAGTCATAAACCTCCTCGGACAATCTCTTCAGGAGTCCGTCTCTCGCTTGCCTTTCAAGAATATCATCTTCGTTGGCTCCAGAGCCATCATCGAATCTTGGAAGCATTGGGGCATGAGATTCCGGCATATAGCTGCAACGTCTTGCTATAAGAGATGTGTTTAAAACGGCCTCAGGGATATCCTCGAACAACGCGAACATTTCCTCTGAAGATTTCAGGCAGTATTCCTCGTTGACACGCCTCCTCTCCTTGACCGTGACATATGTTCCATCTGCAATGCACATCAGGATATCATGAGCCGCATACATCTCTTTTCCCAGGAAAAAAACCTCATTCGTTGCGACAAGAGGCGCGTGATTTTCTAGGGCAAAATTAACAAAAAACTCCTCGGTTCGCTTTTCTATTTCCATCCCATGTCTTGATATTTCGATATAAAAACTATTCCCAAATATAGAGGACATATCTCTCAAGAACTCCGATGCTTCTTCTTGATTCCCCTGCAGGAACAAACTGCCAGCAGGCCCCGTTGCTCCTCCACTTAATGCAATTATCCCAGAGCTATGTTTTATTAGATTCTCCAGAGTTATAAATTTTTGATCCTCTTTGTTTTCGATATAAAAACAGGTCATAAGTTTCATGAGATTTTTATATCCAATTTCATTTTGAGCTATCAAAACGACAGGAGCTATAATATCTTGAAACTTCAGATCCAGCAATGTTCCTGTGATTGGCTGGATTCCTTTGCCTGAACATTTCATTGCAAACTCAAGAACTCCAAACATATTATTGGAATCCGTTATTGCAACCGCCGGCATGTTCTTTGATATGCAGGCTTGTGGGATATCTTCGACTCTCACGGCTCCCTCGCACATAGAATATGCGCTATGAAGTCTCAGGTGAACAAATGGAGGTTTGATGTTGCTCATATCTCAGAAAAAGACGGGGATCTAATGCGAAGCCTGATATATTATATCCGATTAAAAGCCCATGTGGATAGTTGTAATTTCCTGTGTTTGTTTTTTTGATATTGATCCCGAAACATTTTTGTTATTGGCAATGTGTTTCACTTATGCTATAATACAAAACAAGTATGGCATATTTGGTATATAGCAAGATGAAAAAGATATTATTAGGGATGTGTTTATTTTTTGCCTTATCATTTGATGGGCGAGCCGAAATAAAGAGAGCACAGCAAGTTGCAAACTTTATGTATGAAGGTCCATGCAAAGATACTTTTTGTAATGATAATTTCAGATTTTCAGATGGGAAAACAACCATTCATGGATCTATCACAACCTTGTCTGAGATTTCCAGTGAAATGCAGGAGGCTCAGAAAAAATCGACTTATATTAGGGAATATGCAATTCAGTTTGTAGGTTCTGCTTTAACGGTCGCTAATTGGAATTTTCTCGTGCTTCACGAGATGTTTAGGTTCACATTCAACCAAAAGATTGGGCAGGATTCCAAAAAGTTTTTAGAGTCGCGACTTGCCGATATTAAAGCGGGGAACAATGAAAATATCCTTGAAGCTGCGGCTGACAGCCTTGTCGAGCGTCTCCAAACTCTCAAGCAAGAGCAAATTTCTCAAGAGCTAAAAAATCTCCTAGCTGACAAAGAAACCCGATTGCATGATCCCAGATTATATGCAAACGCTGTGCAACTACCATATATTACAGAGCTCGCTCAGAGCCCCGAAGTATATAACGAAGCTTTACCTCAAAGACCAGAGAGAAAGTATGTTAAGAGTATTAGGGCTATTGAGAAGTTGGTGTATATGGGGGAAACATCCGCCTCTCAACTCATTACAGAAGGATATGGGCAATTTATTGTCGATTCTGATGAGTACTGCGGGATTTGGAATGGAGGCATGAAAAACGGATTCGGCACATACAGACATGCTAATGTTGCTTCATACGAAGGTGGATGGAAAAACGATAAGAAACATGGATACGGCATATATATTATACATAACAATGGTGATTCATACAAAGGTGAATCATACAAAGGTGAATTGAGAGAAGATAAGAAACATGGATACGGCATATACACAGATATTAATGGTAATTCATACGAAGGTGAATGGAGAGAAGATAAAAAACATGGCAAAGGAACATACAAATTCTCCAAAGGTGAATCATACGAAGGTGAATGGATCGATGATGTTATAGCAAAAGAAACTAAAGGCATATACAAAAAAGAATCGGTAGAATATAAAGGGCGAGTAACACAGGTCAATGACAAGAGTGTTTTTATAGGTAAATCCGAACAAGGGGTGCAGATTTATCTTGATTTGCTTAATTTTGATCTGTATTTAGGAATCTTGAATCAAGATAATCTTCCTGATGGCAAAGGAATATATATGCTGAATAGTAGCGGATTAAGTTTTGACTATGAAGGACAGGTTGATAAAAATGGGCTGCCAAATACGCAGGGCGTAGCTACATTTCCAAATAAAAGTCAATACAAAGGCATGTGGAAAGAAGGGAAAAGAAATGGCCAAGGCACATACATACTAGCGAATGGAAACCAATACGAATGCGAGTGGGAAAACAATTTACCTATTCAGGCAAAATGGAGTTATACTATCACGTCTGGAGAAAACAAAGGAACATACATAGGCACAACACCAAAAGAAAATCCATTCGTTGGTGTAGCAAAATCTGGAAAATCGTTGTATTTTTCTTTTGATGAAGAGTGGATATATATCGGAGATATGCAAGATAATTTACCAAATGGAAAAGGCCAAATCTCGTATGCAAATGGTGATTCTTTTTCAGGAGAAGTAAATTGCAAAATTCAAAACGAGAATGTGTGTATAGAGCTCAAAGGCGTATATACATGGAAAGGTGTCGGCACTTTCGAAGGAAGGTTCAAAGGTCTGAAGGGGGTCGGAACAATGATATATAAAGATAAGAAAGAGCACGGGAAATTAGATCTGACGGGCGATGTTCCAGTCTTCACTCCAGAC
>CAXNGE010000061.1:0-4138 GCA_964201935.1 Alphaproteobacteria bacterium
GCTAGCTTAACGAAGCTCTCCTTAGATTCTTGAATTTCTTTTCGGATTCTGATCGTAGTCTTGGCATTAGCGTGTAATATATTTCCCATAAATTTACTCCTTTCAGTTTCTTATATTCTACACCATAAGATTCAGGAGCTAAACAATTAGGTGATCAGGAATACAAAGATGATTATAATAAAAAACACAATTACGCAGAAGGTGTAATTAAAAAATGGTCGCTTCAAGATAGAGTTAAACTAAATGATTATTATGGAGCATTAGAAACCAATATAGCAGACGCATTAGTTTCTCGAATCAATACTCACGAGGAGGGGGTGTACCAATTAACACATAGTACAATGTTCGATCAAATTAAACCTGCTGCAGCGGCTGCTATAGAAAAATACAAAGAATCAGGTAATAAAGAAACAGGTGATCTTGATGCGTTAACTAACGAATTATTCGATTGGTACAAGGTAATCTTAGATGAGCAGTTGCAACCATTTGTCAAAAGCTATTATCTAATAAAACTGCAAGAATCTTTGGATAAAAAAGGAAACGCTTTAGCCACATTTTTCATGGATGCCTTTCCAACGGCAATACATTGCACAGGCGCCCAAGGTGAGCCATTTGAAGCCTACGTTGAACAAATAAAGAGTAAAATTAACCAAAAAAAGCTAAATAAACAATTTGATGAAATAGAAAAAGAACAAATGAATATTTTGATGCGCCAGTTAATGGATTCAGACAATTTTTTCCCGGATACGTTTTCCAATGGATATATAACAGCATGGCTCAAACTTAAATATTTCGACCTAACCAAGACAAATCCAGAAAAAGAGTTTTCTGAAAATGGCATAAATGGAATAGCTAATACAGTCAAATCGAAATTGCCAAATTATGCAGCGCAGATCAAAGAAGATCTAACTGAATTAATCAATCGCGAAGCGATAATCTATACTGAGAAAATAAAACAACAACAAAAAGCGATTAGTGAAAGCCACAACTACGGATATAGCAATTTAAACCAAAAAAGTGACAGTAACGTATGGAAAGAACTTGCTGAATATTCCCAATACGAAGGCAAGAGAGATGAATATGCCGTTATACTTATGGACCAAGAATATAATGTAACCGCGATTGTAGCAAAGGTAAGAATTAACTGGAATGATCCTCCGTTCTATTTACCACTTGAAAACTACGTAGCCAATGCTCTTGAGAAAATAATGAGCGGAGTATAGGATATGAAATATGTTTGTGGTGTTTTTTAAGTGCGCTTGTGCTTTAATTTTAGTATCATATGATTCATGAATACACATATAAATATTAAAAATGACTTTCAAAACAGAAACGGCTTTTAGAACGCACACATGCGATGAACTCAGGATAGAACACTCTGGAGACACCGTCAGGATTTCCGGGTTTGTTCACAGGATCAGAGACCACGGCGGACTTCTATTTATAGATCTCAGGGATCATTATGGGACAACGCAGTGTCTTCTTGAAGCAAATCACAGTGCCTTTAAAAGAGCTGAATCCCTCAAAGACGAGGCCGTGATTTCTGTTATAGGGAAAGTTCTAAAAAGATCTGAAGAAACTATCAATAAGAACATGAACACAGGATTTATTGAAGTTTCTGTTGAAGAGATCGAGTTGCTCTCGGAGCCTATGGAACAGTTGCCTCTTCAAATCAATGTCGAGAATGAATTCCCGGAGGACACGAGATTAACCTACAGGTATTTGGATCTTAGGAAGCAAAAGATGCATGATAACATAATCCTGCGCTCTCATGTTATTTCCCACATAAGAAAAGAAATGACAGAGCTCGGATTTCTAGAGATTCAAACACCGATCCTAACATCATCATCCCCGGAGGGGGCAAGAGATTATCTCGTGCCAAGCCGAGTTCATCACGGTAAGTTCTATGCTCTACCTCAAGCTCCACAGCAATTTAAACAGCTTCTGATGGTTTCAGGATTTGATAAATATTTCCAGATTGCCCCATGCTTCAGAGACGAAGACGCCAGAGCTGATAGATCCCCCGGAGAGTTCTATCAACTTGATATGGAAATGAGCTTCGCCTCCCAGGAGGACGTCTTTGAAGTTATCGAACATGTCCTTCATAGCACATTTGATAAATTTGCTCCGTCTAGCTATGCTGTGACATCGCTCCCTTTCCCAAGGATTAGCTTTCATGATGCAATGTTGCACTATGGATCAGATAAGCCTGATCTAAGGAATCCTCTTGTCATTGAGGATTTAACAGAGTTGTTCAAGACATCCGGCTTCGAAGCATTCAAGAATGCAATTCTTTCTGGGTCAAAAGTCAGGAGCATCAATGTTCCGAATGCCGCTAAGGAACCAAGAAGCTTTTTCGATAAAATGAACGATTGGGCTAAGGAAATTGGTCTTCCAGGCCTCGGATATATATCAATGGTTTCCGAATCAGAGTTCAAGGGGCCTATTGTCAAGTTCTTGAGCCCTGAAGAACTCAGCGAAATCGCGAGGGTTAACAAAATGAATCCTGGGGATGTTGTGTTCTTTGTCTGCAACGAGAGCGCTGCAAAAATCGCAGGACTTGTTAGAACGAAGCTCGGAACTGCCTTGAATCTGGTAGAGGAAAATACTTACAAATTCTGCTGGGTTGTGGATTTCCCGATGTATGAATATGATGAAGATTCAAAGCAGATTATATTTTCTCACAATCCGTTCTCAATGCCTCAAGGAGGAATGGATTCCCTCTTGAATATGAACCCTCTCGACATAAAGGCATATCAATATGATATCGTTTGTAATGGCATTGAACTCTCAAGTGGAGCCATCAGGAATCATATACCAGAAGTTATGTATAAGGCCTTTGAGATTGCTGGGTATGGGCCAGAGGTCGTTGATAATAAGTTCAGAGCAATGATTAGGGCATTCAAATATGGAGCCCCTCCTCATGGCGGATGCGCCCCAGGAATCGACAGGATGGTCATGCTCTTGGCAAACACCGAAAACATCAGAGAAGTTATCGCATTCCCATTCAACCAACAGGCAGAGGATCTCATGATGGGGGCGCCAGCAGAGGTCACTCCTGCTCAGATTAAAGAGCTCAATATCGCGATCTTGCCGAAGCCAAAGAAGGGATAGGGATGATTTACTGACTGCTGTGCGCAATGTGAGAAGCTAAGAAGTCTCCAATTATTGATAGAGTGCCTTTGCCGTAGATTCTGCCATCTTCTTCAAAAAAAGTAAGCGGCAAGATTTGATCTTTGGCATCGTCCATAGCGTTGGTCTGAAGGAGCACACTTGTTCTATTTTTTGGGAAGATGCTCAAAATTTCTGTTCCAATTAAATTACACAACCTTATTTGTCTAGCCCCTTTAAAGCACACTGTTTGCATCAGAAATTTGTTCGACTTTAATGTGATTTCAGGAGCTTCAAATATCACCTTATCAAGAACAAAATCATCCGCCACAGAAAAATCGAAAAACTGATCAGCAACTAGGTGCGCGTTTTTGCACTGGAAATAGCCTTGAATTTCAACTTTTTGATTTTTTACAATATCTTGCTGTATTTGGGTCTTTTGTGCCTTTATGTTTTGTTCGGCTTGTTCTATAAAAACAGGTATATCAACTGAATCATACATTGTCTGATCATAATTCGCCGCACGATTGTCATATTCTAATCTCAATCCGCCACAGCAATCGAAATCAATAGATGCAGCACTTGCACTTTCTATTAGCGCAACTAATACTAACAAATTCTTCACAGTAAACGCTCTTTAAATCACCTCCATTAATTTTAGTATATCATTCTAGAAAAAGAATCTCAAGAACCAAAGATTAAAGAGAGATTCACTGACTGTTGCGAGTTGTGTGAATAAAAGAAAAATCTCCAATTATTGAAAGAGTCCCGTCTCCACACACTATGCCGTCTTTATCACAGAAAACAAGGGCTGGAATTTCTTCTCTGGCAGCTTGTATAGCTCCTGTTTGAATAAAAACACTTGTTCTATTTTTTGGGAGGATGCTAAAAATTCTTCTGCCGCTAAGATTGTAAAATTCTATTTGTTGAGCGTTTTTAAAACACACAAGGTTCATCATGAATTTGTTTGCCATTAGTGCAATAACAGGAGCTTCGATAAGAACGCTATTGAGAGCAAGCTCTTTTA
>CAXNGE010000062.1:0-4085 GCA_964201935.1 Alphaproteobacteria bacterium
CCCTTGATTTTGCCGTAAAACTCAGGAGAGTTCATTTTCTCATTCTGCAGACTTTTCTCTATTTCTTTTTTGGACTCCTCTTCATTCATCTTCTTAGAAGGTTCAATCTTCGTGACTTTATATAAATAGAATTTTCCATCAGATTCATAGACATTCGAAGTTCGGTTCAACTTCAACTCGAAGAGCTCTTTTCCGACGGAACCATGGAGGGAGCCGGCAACAACTCCATTTATAGAATCAACTTTCGGAGCAAACTTTTTAATGATCTCTTTTGTTTTATGCCCCTTATTAATCATATTCCAGGCTTTATCAGCGGATTCTCTGTCATCAAAAGTAAATCTCTCGAAATCTCTCTTAGAAGGAGTTGTAAAAGAATTCTCATTCGATTTATATTGTGCATCGATCTCTTCATTTGAGACCTTTAGATCCTTTGACAGGTTGCTGTAATCAACAACCAAGATTGCGACATCTCTTTTCTCTGGGATCTTGTATTTTTCAGAATTAGAGTCGAAATACTGTTTAATTTCCTCATCGGTCGGAGACTTATCAAGTTTAGCGCTACTCAATTTGACTCTTCCGACCAGAATTGTTTTCTTCGTCTCGAACTCCTCGGCTATTTTTTCCTTGGCGATATTTGGAATATTATAACCCGACATAATTGGATGAAGCAGTTGAGTTCTCGCAAGATTTTCACGAATCTGATTCAGGAACCCGGCTTCGTTTATTCCAGATCTTCTGATCGCGGTGGCATACAACTCATCACTAAAAGATCCGTCCCTTTGGAATTCATCTAAGGACTGGACGATATTCAAGATACTCTTCTTGGGAATCGTTATATTCATATTCTGATAGGTCTGATCCAGGACGGATTCCTGGACGAGTTTATGCATAACAAGGCTCTTGACATCGATCTTCTTCAGCTCCGCTTCAGAAATTGGAGTCTTTGAATTATTTTTTATATTCTGTTTGCCTTGGTTATATTCCCGCATAAAGGTTTCGGCGGTAACCTTCGTTTTACCAACACTAACAACAGACCTGGAGGAGGAATATCCACGGATAATATCTCCGATTCCCCAAAGGCAAAAACTCAATATAATCGCGCCAAAAAGAATTTTGATAAAAATACTATTCGAGGCATTACGGAAGGAACTAAGCATAATCCAGAAACAAACATAAAAATTCCAATATCAATGGTACTATACGTTTGATCAAACCTCAACTTTTATGTTCGATTTATCAGATTTTTCTTTATATCTGGGATCCTCATGAGATAGCATAAAATTAATGTAAAAGAAAGAAAGGGACAAAATGAACAAATTCATAACGATGAAAAGAATCAACTTTATAGCTCTGACGATAGCCTCGTTCGCGTTCTTTGCATCATTATTAGCGCAATTTGGATTCGACAAGCAGCCGTGCAAGTTATGTCTTATTTCTAGAGCACTCTATGCACTCATAGCGATATCTGCGGGAGTGGTACTAAAAATTAACAGATCCGCCTGGAGAAAGGTTCTTATTGGAATTATAGCGGCGTCAGTAGGCTTCAGCTTCTATCATCTTGGTGTTGAGAATCACTGGTGGGCAGCTCCGAAGGGATGTTCATACGAGATTCCGAATCTGGACGAGATCAAAGACATTAAGAAACAATTCAGCAAGAAGCAAGCAGTCAGGTGTGATCAAGTTAACTGGGAGATATTCGGGGTATCGTCAACCCTGTGGAACTTCGGAATAATGGCGGGACTTTTTTGGCTAACCAGTCTTGGATACGCAGTCATCTCGTCAAGGGACAAGGCAGAAGATGAAAACAGTTAAAAAGCTGATGGATCGGCCTTTCCTATCGAAGTTCGACAAAGTTCCTGCATATTTTCTATCGAAGGAGGAGGTCTACGAATCAATCATCCGTGAGATAAAGAACATACTCGAGGCAAATTTAAAGTCGACAACGAGAAGCCCATTTGAATATGGGACAAAAGACATTCAATCAATTGAAACGTCGAATTCAGGAATCGAAAAATTCAAAGAACACTGCCGGGAGACGATTCTAAAACTAGAGCCGAGATTGAGAGAGGTCGAAATAACGGAGATCAATATAGACAAAGAGAGACAGGAGATAAAAATAAGAATAATCGGTCATCTCAAAAAAGACAGAGAAGGAGAAATTAAAACAGAGATCAAGATAGTCAATAAAGGGTAAAGAAAAAAACTAGGCCGAATCGTTCGACTCAAAATCCGCGGGATTCATATAAGAAAGAACATTCAATTCATTCCGAACCCTTTGAATTTCACGCTTCAGAACCATCGTTTGAAAAGAACAAACAGAACCATTGACAAAACCGTGGTGAACAGACAACTCAGAATTCAACTGGCACTCTCTTTCCAGCAAAGCATTAATTTCAATTTTCCCGATGGCAAAAGACATAAAAAAAAAGAAAACAAAAAAAAGAACACAAGATATGATCCTATAAAAAGAAAAAGGAGTCAAGATAAAAATTAAAATTTCGTTAAAAAGAAAGTAAAGGCAGACAAACTTGGTCAGGCAAGAAAAGAAATACAAAAACCTAGAGACAAGAATAATCCCCACAGCTGACCTAAATCATGAAAGCGTTCTTGATTGAATCCTCGGAGTGCAGGAAAGGAAACCAACATTGACAAACCAATATCACAATCTAAGGATACAACTGAATGATTAATTTTTCGTTAATCATGCTGGATATTTTCTTTAAAAAAAAACTCAGTTAAAAACAAAAAAGGCAAGGAGAGGGTGACAGAAAAACGGAGGAGAAAAGAATAGGATGATTAAAAAGGGGCTCAAAATGCAGCAACCAAGGGGAGGGGGATAATCCCCCTCCGACCTGGTTCTATTTACATTTGTCTATTGGGCTATTCTTATCTTGTGTACTGAACTTTATTTCCCAAAAAACGGGACATAGTCTAAGTCAGTTTGCTCTGTCAAAGTATCAGCTGTAATATTATTCAATATAAGCGCCATTGCGGTATTATAGTAAGGCTGCATACTTGATATTCCACTCTTCTTAGCTTCATCCATTAATTCCTGAACTTTATCAAAGAGATCTTTCCAATCGGAAGCTGTTGATCTATCTTCCTTGACTGACTTAGAAGGAATTTTAGCTGGAGACACAGCAGCTACTAGCATTTTTTGATTGGTAATAGGAAAGACAGACAGTAAATTCTTGCCGACCAGAACACTCATCTTCATATCGGCAAGACCAACACTCAAGCCACTTGCATCCTGCAACATCTCAACAAGCGTCTTAACTGGTTTGACGTCCAGGAACCTGGCAATGTTATCCTTGGACTTGTGTATAACTTCCTGCTCATCGCGCGTTAATGCATTGTAATTAGTTATTAATTGATCCACGCCACCAGCAACCAATGCTGTCAAATATGCATTAATGTCAGCATCCGAGGGGTCGTTAATTTTAAATTTAGTACTCAAATCAGTATACAATGCATCAGGCAGACCGGCTTTATTTGACAATTCCGACTCCAATGACTTAACTGAACCTCTCAGAGTAGCTATCTCCTCACTCGACTTCTTCTTAGCCTCATCGGCAGCTTTAATTGTATCCCTCAGAGTGGCTATTTCTTCAGCCAACTTCCTACTAGATTCTTCGGCTTCCTTTAATTTCGCAGTCTGAGTCTGCTTCAATGTAGCAATTTCAGTGGTGGTCTTGTTAATCGCAATCAAGTGATTTGCCTCCATTTCTTGCAGGGACTTAGCATTAGTCTGTTTCAACAAACCAATTTCTTTCTTCAAAGTGTCAGCAGCGACTAGTTCTCGCATAATCCTTTCGGCACCCTTCCCTGATGAGATACTATAAGGGGACTTAATGATGGCAGCTGCAACATCGTAAGAGCGGGCAGAACCAACAAGAGTCATATAATGAGCATTCTTTTCCAAATCGTTCTTACTCAAGTTAGCAACATCTATGACGGTAGGAACAGCACCTTCGCGAAATTCTTTTCTTCCATTTTCCTGTCCATCCGCATCCTTTCCAAGATCCCCTTCGGTAAAAGTTTCACGGGAATTTCCCGCGGCGGATTCTAAGGAAGCAAGCAACTTT
>CAXNGE010000063.1:0-4074 GCA_964201935.1 Alphaproteobacteria bacterium
CTGAGTGTTTATCTCCAGAAAATACACATCTCTATCGTCATATCTAAAATCAGCCCTGGCAATCCCGCGGCAACAACAAGATTTGAACATTTTCTCAGCCATGGTATACATTTCTTTCATAGCAAAGTTGTTCATTTCAAAGCTGGAAATATGTGAGGAGCCTCCTATTTCATACTTACTCTCATAATCATATATGGCATTTTTGAAGGTAATTTCCACAGCACCAATTGCCTTCCCATCAACAACGAGCACAGTGAATTCCCTGCCATCAATATATTTTTCGACGATAACTTTATCTCCGAAAGTCCAAGGCGTTTTTTTAACTTTGGTTAGGTCTTCTTCCGTAAAGACTAGGAAAACACCGACGCTTGAGCCATTAGCCGCGGACTTAATAACAATAGGATATTCGACTGGGATTGTTTCTCCCAGATTTTGGATTTCTGATTTGTTAATCGCAAATCCATCCGCAACTTTGACTCCGCTATCTTTGGCGATTTTCTTGCATATTGACTTATCAAAGGAAATGGCTGATGCTGTGACGCCACTGTTGCTATATGGCACTCCGAAGACCTCGAGAATGCCTTGGATGACTCCATCTTCGCCTCCAATTCCATGTAGAACATTGAAGATAAAATCCGGCTCCGCGTTGTATAATTCATCTGCAATATGTTGCAGGTCTTTTTTGATATCTATTTCTGCGACATTATATCCCATCCTGCGCAGGGTGTTAGCAACGTTTCTGCCAGATTTGAGGGAGATTTCTCGTTCAGGAGACCAGCCTCCCATCAATACGGCTATCTTTTTGATTTTGTTATTCATCCTCATGGCCTTCTGATATTAGCAGGCATTGAATATTCATCCTTTTTACTATCTCCATCTTCCTTATCATCTCTTCTGCTGATATTAAGATATATCAACAAAGGAGAGGCAACAAATATCGAAGAGAATGTTCCAACGAATATGCCGACCATAATCGGGAGAGCAAATGATGCAATAACTTTGCCGCCGAAGAGATATAACGCCAAAACCGCCAGCAATGTCGTCGTTGCTGTTAGAGTTGTTCTTGATAATGTTTCATTCAAGCTCTGATTAATAAGATCTTTGAGAGGCATCTTCTTGAATCTCTTTAGGTTTTCTCGGATTCTGTCGAATATAACGACTGTATCGTTTATTGAATATGCGGCCGTTAAAAGAATAGCAGTAATTGATGTCTCGCTAAATTCCAAAGGAAAAAGAGAGAACATACCAAAAATAATGGCGCAGTCGTGGACAAGAGCCGCGATAGCACAGACACCAAATTGCCATTCAAATCTTATCGCTATATAAAGAAGCATGGCTATCATCGCAAATAAAACGGCTTTAATAGCGTTCGAAACAAGCTCCTCTCCGACCTTTGCTCCAACTGTCTGGATGCATTTGTAGGTCACTCCTTCCCCAAGAGAGTCCTTGACCTTTTTGATTGCAGTCTCTTGACCGCCGCTCTCTTTCGATCTTTCGAGCTTAATCATGATATCTTTTTTTGCTCCGAATTGCTGAATCACAACCTCTCCAAGCCCAAGATTGCTAAGTTTATCACGAAGATTTGGAATATCAGGATCGTTCGGCATTGTGACTTCGAAAGTGTATCCTCCCTTGAAATCGATTCCATAATGAAGTCCTTTAAATGTCACGGCAGCAATCGCAGTCATGACAAGAATCACGGCAATAGTCAAAAGATACTTGGTTTTTCCAACAATATCGAATTTGGTTCCGTATGGTATTAAATGTAATCTAAACATATTTGCAATTCCTTTTTTATATAACCACAGTCTTGTTTCTTTTTTTCTTCATCCACCATGCGATAATTGCCTTGGTTAAAGAGAACGTAGTAAATAGCGAGATGAGGGTGCCAAGAGCTAATGTTACAGCAAAACCTCTGATTGGGCCTGATCCAAATTCATAGAGGACTATCGATCCGATAAGAGTCGTTAGATTTGAATCGAGAATCGTCATCATTGCCATCTTATATCCTTGAGATATCGCTAGTCCTGGCTTTACTCCCAGTCGGATTTCCTCTCTTATTCTCTCATATATCAGAACGTTTGAGTCAACGGCCATGCCCATTGTCAGGGCAATACCAGCTATGCCAGGGAGAGTTAATGTAGCTCCAAGGAGGGTGAGCCCAGCAAACAGAAGCGCGATATTGAAGAATAAAGATATAACCGAAAATAATCCAAAAAGACCATAGGATAGCATCATGAAGAGAGACACTAAAATGAAAGACAGAATCGTTGCATTTTTTCCAGAGGTGATTGAGTCTGCCCCAAGGCTTGGACCAACAGTTCTTTCCTCAACGAAGATCAAAGGAGCGGGAAGGGCGCCAGCTCTTAGCATGAGTGCTAATTCTTGAGCTTCTTCACTCGTGAAATGCCCTGTGATTTGCGCAGAGCCGTTATTAATGATAGCCTGGAACACAGGGGCGCTTAAGATCTCCCCGTCCAAGACCATCGCAAATTGCTTGTGAAGATAGGTTTTTGACATCTCCGCCATTTTCCTTGTCCCGTCTATTGAATCATATTTTATAGAAACACAAGGCATTCCTGTTTGAGAGTCGAAGTTCATCTGAGCGTCTATGATGGATTTTCCAGTGAGTAAGACCTGCCTTTTAATAGGAATATAAACGACAGTTCCTTTGCTTCGTTTCTCTGGCATGTATGTCACACCAGGCTTGCTTGGAAGATGAGGAACGGTTCCCTCTTTAGCAACAATTGGCTCCATTTCTTCATCGACAGCGTGGAAAGTTAGAGACGCAGTTTTCCCGATCCTAGCCTTAACTTCAGCAGGATCAGAAACCCCAGGCAATTCGACGATGATTCTGTCTTTTCCCTGAGGCAAGATCGTTGGCTCTTTTGTTCCTGTTTCGTCGACTCTTTTCCTCACGACTTCGATAGATTCACTGATGACTCTTTTTGCAAGTTTGTCAAAGAAAACCTTCGACATCACAGCCGTTATATCCGATCCTTTTGCAGAGACCTCTAGTTCACTCTCGGCTTTCGAGAGAATTTTTTTAACCGTTGAGATATCTGCTTCGTTTTTCAAAGAGATGACAATCGCGGAGGCGTCTTCTTTCGGCTGAACTGAGATTCTATTATATTTTATATTCTGCTTCCTAAATTGCCTTCTGACTTCGTCTATGATGCTTTCTTGGCGTTCTTTTTCAACGGACTTGATATCTGCTTCAAGCTGGATATGAGAGCCTCCTCGAAGTTCGAGACCAAGGCTAACACTGCGCTGTAAAAAACTCGGGAGCTTATCGAATGTTGCCTGATCAATAAGCGACGGGAAAGCATACATAAGACCGAACATGCAAATAATTGCAGTTACTAAGCCTCTAAATCTTGACACTACTAGCATTCAATTTCTCCTTTGTTTTTTACAAATCTTTAGCTTTCTGTTGTTTTTTTAGTCTCTGACTTCGTTGTTTTGGTAGCCGGCTTCTTCTGTTGCACAGGCTTCTTTAATTGGGCAGGGCAACCGCAGCTCGCTGAAGAATCGGCAACCTTTTCGCCATTCTCATTTAAAACGCTAGTGATCGCAGATTTGACAAATTTACAATTAACTCCATCTGCTATTTCTAGCATGATTTCTTGCTCGTTCAAGACTTTTGAAACTGTTCCAATAATTCCGCTGTTTGTCACAACCTTATCTCCCTTTTTGACTGCGGCAACCAAAGCCTGGTGTTGTTTCGCTCTTTTTTGTTGAGGTCTGATCAACAAGAAATACAAAATAGCAACGAAGGCGAGCATTGGGAGGAAGGACATCCAGTTGCTGGATTGCGCTGCTGCGGCTCCATCAGCAAAAGCGTTGCCAATAAAAAACATCATAATAATACCGTTTTGAAATACGAAAACTTTATCATATTCTATCAGGATCCAAGAGGCATAGAAAGAAGTTTTTCAAAATTACGATTGTGTTTTGCCTGTAATTCTGCTGAATGAGTGTATGAAAACCCATCTGCTGATTCTAGAATCGCAAAAAAAGATATGGGTTGTCAAAACAAAAAAACGCCCATGGTTTCATGAGCGCTATTGCATT
>CAXNGE010000064.1:0-4072 GCA_964201935.1 Alphaproteobacteria bacterium
TATGAATACATTAAGTTAAATTCAAGATATTTTGCAAATGCAACATTGCCAGAGGTTTTTATAGACGACCTGCGGCAATATAAATTAACTGGGGTTTTAAGTAACACATCCGCGGCAGAGATAAAAATGTGTCTAGATCAAGGGAAACAAGCTCTGGTCTTTGTGAACAGACGGGGGCACACACCAAAGGTCTTGTGTAAATCCTGCGGTTGGAAGGTTCTCTGTCCTGGGTGTGAGACTTGGCTTTGTTATCATAATGAGAGCAATGGATTTGTATGCCATCATTGTGGATTCAAGACTGGGGCAAAAAAAACTTGTGAAGAGTGTGGGGAGCATAATCTAATTGGCATAGGCGCAGGTGTGGAGAAAGTTCATCAGGAGCTTGAAAGCTTGTTTCCAGAAGCAAAGATCCTGGCAATTTCAAGCGACATAACAGACACTCCGAACAAGATCGACAGAGCCATAGAAAGCATAAAAAACTCAGATGTTGACATAATTGTTGGGACCCAGATTGTTGCAAAGGGGCATAATTTTAATAATTTGAATCTCATAGTGATAACCTGCGTTGATGCAATGCTCTATGGCGACGATTTCAGATCCAATGAAAGAGCGTTTCAATTATTGCATCAGGTCTCAGGGAGGGCAGGGAGAACCGGAGAGCATGGCAAGGGGAGGGTGATTATCCAAACATATACCCCTGACGATGACCTGATAAAAATTTTGCAATATCACAACATCGAAAAACTATATGAAACGGAAATATCCAACAGGAGAATGACAAGGATGCCTCCATTCGGGCGGATGGTGGCCATAATTCTATCGGCGTTATCTGAAGCTGAGGTCTCTGACTTTGCCAAAAAACTTGTCAGATCAGCTCCCTGTGATAGAGATATCAAAATCCTAGGACCAGTTCAACCGGCGCTTTTTAAACTTCGCTCTAGATACAGATTGAGAATATTGGTTGCATCTCAATTCCCTTTGCAAAATTATATTAACAAATGGCTCTGCTCAATCAAAATTCCTAAATATATAAAAATGACAATAGATGTTGATCCACAAGATTTTTTCTGATTATTATTCTGTCCGGGAGCGGCCTGAATTTTCGGGTACGCTTGTTTTCTCGGAGGCAAATGGAGCTTCGCACTTTTTAATTTGAGTCATGACTCCCCTTTGGGTCATGACAAGTTTTGTTGGTTTATTAAAAAGAGGGGCTGTGTTATCTTTGCCGGTGACGCAGTCACCTTTTTCCGGATTTTTGGATTATACCAATTGGGTCCCTTAGCTTTGTCAAGGCACGCTGCGCTCTCGCTTGCTCTCACGGCCTTGACAAATCTCTCCCAATTGCTTTTTTGAAGTAGTTCCGGAAAAAATGACAGGCTTGGGATTGGGAGGTCTATGGCGGTTGTGCGGCTATGTACGGTTTGGCGGCTGTGCGCTTAGAGTTGGGGCTGCTTCTTGATTTGTGACAATTCTATTAAGTTCTTTCGCTTGCTCTCACGGCCTTGACCAATTCCTTCACAATTTGCCTCTTAAAAATCGTTCCAAAAAGGAAAATTACAGAAGGGGGGATTGAGAGGTTTGTGGTGTCAGTGTTGCTCGTACGTTTTGGCTCCTGTGAGGAGTTGATCTGAGAAGATGACCAATAAAACGAATTTCATTGACTTTTCTTTGATCTTATTTTATGATAAAAGTATATCTTGTATAGAGAATGTGCTTTTATGATTGATAACATCAGCTTTGCTATATCTATTGCCGTCGCCTTGTTTTTTCTGGGCGTTTCCATCATTTTTGTTGTCCAGCAACAAACAGTTGTCATCGTGGAAAGATTCGGAAAGTTCCAGAGAATTGCCTTCCCTGGGCTCAACATAAAGATTCCCTTTATAGAATCCATAAGATGCAAGATATCTTTGAGAATTCGCCAGTTAGACGTTGAAGTCGAGACCAAGACGAAGGACAATGTTTTTATAACCATCATGATCGCGGTTCAATATAATGTTCTCTCAGAAAAAGTCTATGAGGCTTTTTATATGCTGCAAGATCCGGTAGAGCAGATCAAAGCATTTGTCTTCGATTTGGTGAGGGCTCAGGTTCCGCTTATGAACCTCGACGATGTGTTCTCCCGGAAAGATGATGTTGCTGATGCCATTAAAAACGAGCTAGAAGCGACTATGTCGAGCTTTGGATATGAAATCATGAAGGCTCTTGTGACAGATATCAATCCAGACCCTCATGTTAAAGCTGCAATGAATGAAATAAACACGGCTCAAAGACTCAGGGTTGCGGCAACGGAAAGAGGGGAGGCCGATAAGATCCTAAAGGTTAAGCAGGCCGAGGCAGAAGCAGAAGCCAGCATCCTTCAAGGCAAAGGAATCGCCGGGCAAAGGCAGGCAATCATCGAGGGGCTCAGCCAATCGGTTGATGAGTTTGTTAAACACAACTCGGAAATCAGAGCGTCATCTGTTATGGATATGGTTCTTCTTATCCAATATATAGATACATTAAGAGATATTGGCGCTAACTCGAAATCTAACGTTGTTTTCGTTCCTCATTCTCCAGGCAATCTATCGTCAATAAGTGATCAATTGAGAGAGACAATTTTTTCATCGGAAATGTTAAAGGAAAGTGTCCACAATAAGAAGTAACAGGAATGAGAGAGGAAAGTCTTCATTAGGCTTCTTTTGAAGCTGGCTATTTTTAAGGATTTTATAGGAGCGAAGAAACTGAGCGTACGAGTTGGCACGTAAGGATTCGAGCACTGCAGCGACACAGAGCCAGCCAAAAGGAAATTTGCGGCGAAAGAAGTCTATTGGTTCGATAATAATGAGGCATAGTATGAAATTAGCAAATATGTCAGCATATGTCTGAGAAAACTTGATTGAAAGAATGGACTTATAATTTTAATTCGACTATTTTGTTTTGCGCAAGGTCTTGTGTCGCTGAAGATGCTGGAGAGACGCACCAAAAAAACACAGCACACAAATTGATGCATTAAGATTCGCGGAGCTACAAGGAGCAAAAGTTGATCTGGAAAAGATTGTTTCCCGGAGAGGTTTAGTTCAAGCTTTGAGGAAGTTCGCATGTAGCCTGCTATCCTTGTACAGTCATCTAAATTAATCGATTTCTATAAAGAAGATTTGTGTTATGAAGAGAGGAGTTGTTCTATCAAAACGGAAGAATAAGCTGATATTCCCTCGCGCAGCCCTGTGTAACCCATTCCCTCGGTTGTTTTCCCCTTTATATTTATAAGATCAGCATTAATACCCAGGCAGGATGCTGTAGATTGCTTCATCTGATGTGCGTATATAGCAATCTTCGGATCCTCGCAAATTATCGTCGTGTCTATATTAATAATTCCGCATTTTTCGCACCTCAATAGTTCTTTGCAATATTGCAAGAAGATTTTCGAATCAGCGTTTTTCCATTTTTGATCGGAATCTGGAAAATGATCTCCTATGCTTCCAAGACCTAGGGCGCCTATGATAGCATCGACTAGACTGTGAATTCCAACGTCAGCATCAGAAAACCCACTCAGCCCCCTGTGCCCGTCAATCATCACTCCCATTAAATATAGTTTCCTATCTGAGGAGTCTGAGAACCTATGGGCATCAAAGCCAAATCCAATTTTGGTTCTTGACGGGATAGGAGTCATTTGAGTTCTCTCTCTTCCTGGAAAATTCTGTGATTTGACGTTTTTCAAATCGTCACGTGTGTGTTCGTATTCCCCAAATTTATGCGGGAAGAGAAGGCTAACGAGGTCGTCTCTAAATGTTAGTTTTTTATTGTTAGACTCGCCAGGCACGATTGTCACATCTTTTTCTTCAAAATCAAAAAAGGAAGAGTCGTCACTAACACTCATCGATTCGTATTTTTGATGCAGATCATAAATTGTCTGAAAATCAAAACCCTGTGGAGTCTGAACGAGAGAGACTTCATCTCTATTAATTGATTTGTTTGCATATCTGACAGAATCAACAGGATTGATAGCAGGCACGACGGCTTCATTGCCAGCCCTTAAGGAATCTAAGACATCATTTATAATTTTTTCGCTTAAAAGACATCGAGCTGCATCATG
>CAXNGE010000065.1:0-4053 GCA_964201935.1 Alphaproteobacteria bacterium
TCAATACTTGAAACTATTTCTGTTAATTCCTGTGTTATTTTCGCCTGTCTTATCCTATTGTATAAGACACTAAGTTTTGCGAACATATCCTTCGCATTTTTGACGGAGTTGTCCATCGCCATTGTCCTTGCAGATAATTCTGCTACGATATGCTCCTTGACCATTGCATTAAATAATTTGAATAGATACATTGAAAAGGCCTCCTCTATAAATTTCCCTTTGTTCCCTTCAACTTCTGTGTATTGATCTTCCACTGATTTGCCTTCGTTTTTTATAGGAAAAATCTGCGTGGTCTTTCCCTTCTGCACTAAAACATTTTTAAATTCACCACTGATAACAATGACATTATAAACATCGTGATATACAACATATTCGAAAACTAAATCTGCAAGGACTTTGGAAAATTCATTTATATTAAATCTATTCTCAATTGATCGATTCGTTTTTAAATCTGCAATATACTGAGGAATGTTAGAGCACTTTTTTCCAAAGGTTTCAACAAATGCTCCAGGATATGCTTTTATCGTTTGTCTATAGCATTCAATGATCGATTGATTGAAGGATCCGCAAAACCCCTGATCCGTTGATAAAACCAAGATTAAAGTTTTTCCAGAACTCCTCAGCAACCAAAAATCAGGATCCAAAGATTGTTCAAAAAGAGCCTCTCTTCCAGCAATATCAATCATGTCAAGAAGAATGTCCGCAGACTCCTTAAAAGAATCATGCCTTTTGCCTATTTTGGACAGTTTTACAGTAGACACCATCTTCATGGCATTCGTAGCCTTTATGATCGTGTCTATTGTTTTCATCCTGTTTTTTATGTGTTTAAGGCTTTCCATTACTTATCCTTCAGACACAGAGATTTCCACTCTGCCTTGAATCTTATCGTGAAAGCATCAAGAGCCTTGGCGATATCTTCGGAAATAGCATTGGTTTCATTGATTTCCTCTAAGATTTTACTCTCCAATTTCAAAGCCTCCAAGAAGTCTTTTTCAAACTTTTTAATCTCTGCTATTTTCATATCGGCCAAGTATCCCTTCATAGCCAAATACAAAACAGAAACATGCTCGGAATTCTCCAAGACGTGATATTGAGGCTGTTTTAAGAGCTCAACAATCTTCTCTCCATTCTCCAGGAGCTTCTTCGTTGCCGGATCCAAATCACTGCTGAATTGAGAGAAGGCAGACAACTCGTTATACTGAGCCATTTCTATCTTAATGTTCCCAGAGACAGCTTTCATAGCCTTCGTCTGAGCGGCGGATCCAACACGACTGACTGAAATTCCAATGTTAATAGCCGGCCTTATCCCCTTATAAAACAACTCCGATTCCAAGAACAGTTGCCCATCCGTGATGGATATAACGTTCGTTGGGATATAAGCTGCTATATCTCCCGCCTGCGTTTCAACGATAGGAAGAGCCGTTAAAGAACCTCCTCCCTTTTCATCGGAAAGTTTAGCAGCTCTCTCCAAAAGTCTCGAGTGTAAATAGAAAATGTCACCAGGGAAGGCCTCACGCCCAGGAGGCCGCCTCAAAAGCAGCGACATCTGTCTATAAGCAACGGCATGCTTTGAAAGATCATCATAAACGATTAAAGCATGCATTCCATTATCCCTGAAATACTCTCCCATCGCACAGGCTGTGTATGGGGCAATATATTGCAGTGACGCCGGATCAGAAGCAGTTGCAGAGACAACGATGGTATAGCTCATCGCTCCTTTTTCTTCCAGAGTTTTAACGAGCCTTGCAACGGAGGATCTCTTTTGTCCGATGGCGACGTATATACAATACATCTTTTCCTTAGGCGGAAGGTTGTCGTTATATTGTTTCTGGTTAATAATTGCATCTATGGCAATGGCTGTCTTTCCGGTTTGCCTATCTCCTATTATTAGTTCCCTTTGCCCCTTGCCAATTGGAAACAATGAATCAATGATTCTTATTCCAGTCAACATAGGCTCACAGATTGATTGTCTGTCGATGATCCCAGGAGAAGGGTTTTCCATGTTGGATTTTTCAGTGTCCAATATAGGCGCATCAAAATCAATTGGGTGGCCGAGAGCATCAACAACTCTTCCAAGCAAACCCATGCCGACATTGACATCGACTATCCTATAAGTTCTTTTAACGAGATCTTTTTCCTTAACCTTCGAATCATCTCCAACTATGATGATTCCAACATTATCTGCCTCGAGGTTTTGTGCGATGGCTCTAATGGATTCTCCTGTTTCTGAGGAAATTATATCGACCCACTCTCCCGACTTGACATTCTCAAGCCCAAAAACACGAGCAATCCCATCTCCAACAGAAAGGATGTATCCTGTTTCGGCAACGTCAACATGAGATGAAAATTCAGAAATCTTTTCCTGAAGTATACTCGATATCTCAATAGCTTTAATCTTCATATTCATCTACCTTTATTTTAGAGCTCTTTAAATAATGGGCCAGCTGTTTTATTTTACTCAGAGAAGAAGCGTCTATAACCAATTCTTCCGATCTTATTTTTATGCCCCCTAATATATTCTCATCAATTTTGTATTTTATAATTGTCTTTTCTGGCATTGCTTTTACAATTAATTTCTCTAAACGCTTTTTTTGCTCTGGAAGAAGGGCGACCGCCGAAGAAACAACCACATCTCTTTTGTTTCTATGCTTGGCCAGCGCAACATTATAAATAAATTTAATTTTGTTTATTATATCGAATCGATTGTTAGACACGACCTGCCTCACAAAAGACAAAAACACCGGACAAAATGACAAATGTTCTCCTAGGGCTATCCATCCCTTATGCAGCTCTTTCTCATTTATGCAAGAGCTCGTCAGAATTTTTTTTACCGATTGATTACTTTTAAAAAAAGTGTCGAGTTTGTCGAAATTTTCAAGGATCTCATCCAGACAGTCGGACTTTTTCCCCTCATTAAAAAGGGCGCAGGTATATCTCCCGGGAAGGGAGGTGAGCAAAACCTTTAAACTGTTAACGTTCATTAGTAAAACTCTTACGCTAAAATACGATCCATACTTTACTATTGTATCACAAAATTGCTAGAATGTTAGTGTATATTAAGCAAAATTTTCCGGCCATGCAAAAAAACTCCTGGCTTCCATTATTAATTCTCGCCCTTTTTTTGAGCTCTTGCTCCAGATATCACGACGGAGCAAGAATAGAGCCAATTATAGATGAATCAAGACTACGCACGATTATCATTGACCCTGAAGGAAAGCAATCTGTCAAAATCTTAGACACATATGAAGATAGCATTCGCAAGATACTGAAAGACCTCCGGCAACAGAATTTCAAAATCTTTGAAATTTACTCCTATACGGCCAGAAACAAAACTGATAATTCTAAACCTTCGTTGCATGCATATGCGGCAGCAATCGATATAAACCCAGGTCAAAATCCATATTATAACGCCGTGACAAAAGCAAGACTTTCTGGAACAAACGAAGAAGGATACGAAGATTACTTCTTAAACAGAAATGTAATCAGACCAGGCATGATAACGGAAAGACAGATTGAAACATTCGTTAAAAACGGATTCACTATTTGGGGAGGGATGTGGAGACAACCAATGGACTATATGCATTTTCAGACGACAAAAGCAATAGCCAAAATAGTCGCTCATTTGAATTCCAAAGAAGCTAAAATATTTTGGAATGCCTACTTAAAAAATCCGAAGAAAACATCAGAGGATCCGTTTTTCGCAGGGGATATAGATCCTGACATGTATAGCCTAAAAGATTTTTTGAAAAAAATTGAGTATATATTAAAAAGTGTGAGAGGGTGAATCTTATTGCAACAACCAAACCAGTACACAGCCGCACAACCGTCTCCAAAATCACAATCCCCAAACTGTCATTTTCTCCGGAATGCATCGAGGATAGTCCAGAATCAAGAATCAGCCCCAACTCTAAGCGCCCCGCCGCCAACCCGTGCGAGCAGCCCAACCGCCCGCGACATCACACCCCAAACTATCATTTTCCTTTTTGGAACGATTTTCAAGAGGCCAGTTGGGAGGAATTAGTCAAGGCCGTGAGAGCGAAGCGTGCCTTGACG